>CAKZUM010000320.1 GCA_937921525.1 uncultured Saprospiraceae bacterium | reverse complement strand
TGTCGGATACTTTGGCGATTTTTGAATTTATACTTCCTTAAAAATACTCGGCGTAGCTAAGGCTATGCCTCCGTTTTTTAACTCGTCTAAATCCAAAACTCATCCAAATTATACCTGACACTATTAACTTGAATAACTACTTAGAAAGTGGCTGATACTTGGGGGGCTATGAACAGGTGTCAGCCATTTTTAAAATGTCTGCCACCAATAATTCGTCGTCAATGACCTGATTATCAAGGGACTTCCCAGATAATCTGACGGCTATGGTTTGTAACTTTCTTCCACTAATACATATTATAAAAATGACTTTTCGTTCGCCCTGATACATTAACGTAATGCTTTAAGACTTCTCCCATATTAAACATATTATATGACTGCTTCATCTACCTCTGCTTCAAAAGAAATTATTTTAAATACCAAGAGAAAGATTTTTCTTTCCAGTTGTGGCGTTGCTCAGTTACATCCTTCGGCGGCACAAGAGATCATCGATTTTATAAAAGTACATCAGCAATATGGACATCATAGAGTGATCGAACAATATGATGCCATTTTAGATGATTTTAAGCATACCTTTGGTCAATTACTAAATACCTCTGCTGAGAATATAGCAGCAGTAAAGAATGCTTCGGAAGGTATTTCAATGATAGCAGAGGGGTATCCATTTGAAGAAGGAGAGGAGGTTCTGTCTTTTGTCCATGAATACCCAGCCAATCATTTTCCTTGGAAATTGCAAGCACGAAAAAAAGGGATACGTTTAAAGCTAATTCCTAATGTTCCCTATCAAGGAATTGATAAAAAGCAATGTGGTAGCTGGAAGTTGGCACACGTAAAGGCATTTATTACTCCCAAAACTAAAATTATCGCATTGAGTCATGTACAATTTACAAGTGGCTATGCGGCAGATTTAATGGAGTTGGGAGCACTTTGTAAAGAACATAATATTGATCTGGTGGTATGTGCAGCCCAGAGTTTAGGAACGATTCCCATAGATCCAGAAGCTATGAATATTGCGGCTTTGGTGTCGTCTGGGTGGAAATGGTTGATGGGCCCAGTCGGTGTAGGGGTATTTTACACAGCCCCTGCTTTTAGAGATAAATTAAGCCAAGTAATGATTGGTGCAGAGACAATGGAACAATGTCCGGATTATTTAGATCATTCTTGGAATCCACATACGACTGCTAAAAGATTTGAATATGCCACTTCTCCCATCTCTTTGCTGAAAGGCTTAACAAAGGTGGTGAAAGAGAATCATTTAAAAATGGGGGTTGCTTTTATTCACAGGCGTATATTGAAATTGCAAGATATTTTCTTGGCACATTTAGAAAATAAAGATTTTAAACCACTTTTATTTGAATCTAAACATCGTTCAGGCATTCTTTCCTTATACCATCCACATGCTTTGGAATGTTCAGAATTGTTAAAGGAACAGGGAATTACTTGCTCTTCTAGAGGAGGCTATTTAAGGGTGGCGCCACACTTTCAAAATTCAGAAGAAGATATGCGATTGTTAGCGGATGCTTTGGTTGGATTTGAATAGGATTCTTTGTTGTTACTAAGGAAAAATGAGAGCAAAATCTTCTCGTCCAGTCCAGCCCGCTGATGCAGTCGGGCGGGTGACGAACTTATTATCTCCTCGTTACTAAGTAACGACGAAATAATAACTATACACTCTTGGCTGCTTCTTTTTCCCTTATTTTCCTCTTGAAATCGGTCATAGTATCAACAATACTCCCACTTTCAAGAGAAAACTAAGAAAAAAATAAGCTACCCAAGAATGTACATTTATTATCTCCTCGTTACTAAACAAACTTCATCTGTATTTTTTTTGCATTTCATCTAATAAATACTTAATTTTATTTCTCTAATCCACCATCGCTTCCCAACGATAAAAACTTTCCTAAACTCCCCCTCCCAATCGTTTATTGATTTAATTTAAATATCCAGTACCTTATATTTTTACAGAATGTAACCTATAGGACTGGCAGCTATTAAACTACACAAATGATTATTCTAGGTATCTCTGCCTTTTATCATGACTCTGCGGCAGCCATTGTCAAAGATGGACAGGTAATAGCAGCAGCTCAAGAAGAACGTTTTACTAGAAAAAAACAAGATGCTTCCTTTCCTTCCAATGCAGTAAAGTATTGTCTTAAATATGCAGGTACTTCAATAGATCAATTGGATGCAGTTGTTTTTTATGATAAACCTTTATTAAAATTTGAACGGCTTTTAGAAACCTATTATGGCTTTTCTCCAAAAGGCTTGTCTTCTTTTGTTATGGCTATCCCTGTTTGGTTAAGAGAAAAAATGTTTTTAAAAAGGGTGATTCGACAGGAATTAAATAATATAGAAAGTTATGACAGAAAAAATCTAAAACTCTTATTTCCAGAGCATCACTTGTCTCATGCAGCAAGTGCTTTTTATCCATCCCCTTATAAAGAAGCGGCTGTGCTAACAATTGATGGGGTAGGTGAGTGGGCAACAGCAGGAATCTATAAAGGGGAGGGCAATAAAATGGAGGTTTTGAAAGAATTACAATTTCCACATTCTGTGGGGTTATTGTATTCGGCATTTACTTATTTTTTAGGATTCAAGGTAAACTCAGGTGAGTATAAACTAATGGGTTTAGCACCTTATGGCAATCCCAACTCGCCCCAAATAAAAGAATTTATACACATTATAAAATCGACTTTAGTAGATTTAAAAGAGGATGGTTCTATTTGGCTAAATCAAGATTATTTTAGTTATGCAACTGGTTTGAGAATGGTCTATGATAAAAAATGGACCAGCTTATTTGGCTTTCCTCGTAGAGATGCCAATGAAGAATTGGAACAACATCATTGTAATTTGGCTATGGCTATACAAGTCGTTACAGAAGAAGTCGTTATTAAAATGGCGAAAGAGGCTAAACGTTTAACCAATTCTAATAATTTATGCATCGCTGGTGGAGTTGCTTTAAACTGTGTGGCGAACGGGAAGTTATTAGAAGAAAATATTTTTGAAAACATTTTTATTCAACCCGCTGCTGGAGATTCGGGTGGAGCATTAGGCGCTGCTCTCGCTGCAGAGTATTTATTTTTTGAACAAGAACGAGAGATAGATGCTACTAAAATGGACGGGGTAAAAGGGTCGTACTTAGGACCAGAATATTCAGATTTAGATATTGAGTTAAGCGTTAAAAAATTTGATGCGCAGTATACTAAAATTGTCAACTTCTCGGACTTAACTACAAAAGTTGCTGATCTAATTACTAATAGCAATGTCGTAGGTTGGTTTCAAGGAAGAATGGAATTTGGTCCAAGAGCTTTAGGGAATAGAAGTATTTTAGGAGATGCTAGAAATGAGGAGATGCAAAAGAAGTTAAATCTTAAAATCAAATACCGAGAAGGATTTCGACCTTTTGCACCTTCTGTTTTAGCAGAAGATGCAGATTATTTTTTCAAATTAAAGCAGGCTTCTCCTTATATGCTAGTAGTCGCTCCTGTCGCTGATGAACGAAGAGCTATCATCCCCGACAACTACTATGATCTCCCTTTAATGGATCGACTATACATTCAACGCTCGGATGTACAAGCGATTACCCATGTAGATTTTTCTGCTAGGGTACAAACGGTATATGAATCAACTAATCCAGAATATTATCAACTCTTAAAGAGTATCAAAGCTAAGACAGGGCAAGGTATTTTAGTCAATACTAGTTTTAATGTACGAGGTGAGCCGATTGTCTGTTCACCAGAAGATGCGTACCGTTGCTTCATGCGAACAGAAATGGATTATTTGGTACTAGGGAAATATTTATTTAAAAAGTCGGATCAACCGGAGTGGGATCAAAAAGATAAGTGGCAGGAAGAATTTGTATTAGATTAAATGAAAAGGACTCAGGTGTGAGGCGTCAGGCGTCAGACATCGTACACGTGTATTTTGTCTGACGCTTGACCCCTCCCACCTGAGTCTCAAAAAAAAGACTCATGGAATTTTTAACAGACTTATGGTCCTTTATGAAGGAGCGAAAAAAATGGTGGTTATTGCCTATGATTTTTATACTAGCATTAATCGGCGCATTAGTAGTAATTGGTGGTAGTAGTGCTATTGCACCATTTATTTATACTTTGTTTTAGGAAGGAGTATAGGAGATTATTGAACACAGAGACTCGGAGACACGCAGATTTAGTAATTTCTACTATGAAATGGTTCAATAATAAATGTACATTCTTCTACTTGTTATTTTTCCTTTCTGCTGCGTTGAAAAGCCTCGTCGATGCTAGGCATCGCCTACGTTTTTCGTCTTGCATAAAGAAAAAATAACGGCGCATAAAAACGACATTTATTAATGAACCATTCCTATGTCATTTTATTTCCACTTTCTTCGATCCTTTCATTCTTTTCCTCTGCTGAAAAAAAGAACTATGAAAAATATCCTCTTTAGCTCGATTGCGCTAGGAATAGGCAGTCTATTATCCTTGTTGGTATTAGAATTATTTCTACAATTTTTTAATCCCTTACCAATAAGTGTTAAAAATGAAAAAATTATTTTACCTGCTAAACGTGTCTTTACTTTTGATAACCTACATATTTCTTCTTTAGACAAACAGATTACGCATACTAAAAATAGTATCGGTTTTAGAGGGGAAGAAATACCAACTAATATTGAAGACTATTTATCAATCATTGCAGTAGGAGGGAGTACAACCGAATGCCGATTTTTGTCGGATGGTCTAGACTGGACTCATTTATTAGAAAAAAAATTACAGTTCAAATCTGAGCAACCTGTTTGGATTAATAATGCCGGATTAGATGGACATTCTACATTTGGACATCAAATTCTTCTGGAATCCTACCTGAAAGATATGAAGCCAGAGTATATTTTTTATTTAGTAGGGGTTAACGAATTAGAACGAGGTGATTTGCACAATGATGATATAACACTTTTGAAAAATCAAAGCTTTTCTTTTGTCGATTGGTTAAAGAAAAATAGTGAAATTGCGATACTAATTAATGGATTAAGGCGATCTTTATTCGCTTACCAAATTGATTTAGGACATGGCACTTTGAATTTGAAAGAAGAAGCTCATCTTCATTTAGATAAGTCAGAATCACAAGCAATAATTGATCGCCAATTGCCTTATTTAGAACAATACGAATTGCGTCTATTAAAGCTAATGCAAACAACTAAAGAACAATCTATTCAACCTGTTTTGATTACGCAGCCCTTATTATTTGGAGACGCAATTGATCCAAGTACGGGTGTGAATTTGGGAACTATTAAAACCCGTTTTCAGAATGGGAGTACTTATTGGAAAGTGTTAGAGTCATATAATTCTATTACTAGAAAGATAGCTAAGAGAGAAGGCGTTCTTATAATTGACTTGGCGAATTTGCTTCCAAAGAATTCTAAATATTATTATGATGGAATGCATTTTACAAATACAGGAGCAGAAAAAATTAGTACTATTTTAGCGACAGAATTTTATAAAAACAAGAATTAATACCAACAAAATGAATAGAGAAAAAAATATAGAAACCTGTTTGGTCTTGTCTACGGCCTTAGTCATTTTTTACTGTTTTAATGGCTCGATCTATATACTATATGCAGCTATTGGTATAGGTGTAATTGGTTTGTTTTTTGATACAATTGCTGGATGGATCACAAAGGCGTGGTATAAATTAGCAGAGGTGTTAGGAGCGATTATGTCTAAAGTCTTATTAAGTATTGTTTTCTTTGTTTTTCTATTTCCAATAGCAATGTTGTATCGTTTATTCAATAAGGATAATTTACAATTAAAACGGACTTCAGATACCTATTGGGTAAAGCGGGATCATCAATATGTTAAGAAGGATTTGGAGCATCCTTGGTAATAAATTTATTTACTCGTTACTTAG
>CAKZUM010000319.1 GCA_937921525.1 uncultured Saprospiraceae bacterium | reverse complement strand
TTTGGCTTTGGTGATATGCTTTTCAAGTATATCGAAGATGCCTGCCGTTAATACATGCATACCAAAAAAGCAGAGGTAATGTCCTGAACGCATCCCTGGGGTCAGCAATTCTAACTCTGCTGTACTCAAGGAGGGTTTTTCAATTATTTTCTCAATCTCAAACACACCTGTCTGCCCGCCTATATGATGCCCTCGCAAAGTGCCATATTGACTAATTAAATGTTCAGGAGTAGGATTTACTGCGGAAACGGCACATTGCTCTGCTTCCGCCAAACTGATTAGTTGAGTCGCACAAGTGGCTGTTTGATTAGATTGGTATAAGTGATCGCTCAATAGTAATAAAAAGGGATCGTCTCCTACAAAATCTTTGGCGCACCATACGGCATGGCCATAGCCTCTTGTTTCATCCTGCACGATAAAGTGTAAATGCCCTAGCAAATGCGCAATTTTTTCGGCTTGTTGATTGGCCCATTGCGCTCCACCGAATGCTTTTTCTAAGTTGGATTTTAAAGTCTCAAAGGCCAATATGTATCTCGCTTCATCTCCGGGCGCGCAAATCAAACAGATTTCTTCTATTCCGCTAGAGAAGGCTTCTTCGGCGATAATTTGGATAATAGGCTTATGTACCCCGTCTGAATCTGCTAAGGGAAGCATGGCTTTTTGGACGGTATCTCCTACTGGATATAATCGGGTGCCACGAGCTGCGGCTGTAATGACGGCTTTTTTTATTTTCATAATTGTACTTGAGTAAAAAAAACTCAGTAAGTCTAAGTTGTACGAAAGAAACAGCTAACCACGGAGTGGTTGAACTCGAATAACCTCGGATGTAATCCGAGGGTTTTCGATGTCTACATCTAGTTAATACGTAATAGTTGAACAAGATGTTTGACTACTTTCCAATTCAACTACTCCGTAATTACTAGATGTGTGTATACTTTATTCCCCTCGGATTTCATCCGAGGTTACTCATCTTCAACTATCCCGTTGTGGTTTGGATGTGCGTTTACTTTGGAATTTGATTAACAGATGTCTAAATTTCTACTTTCTAACAATATAAAACCAATAACAATTACTTATATTTGTTAGATAGAAGTTGGTTTTGACACCTACTTGTATCGAGATTTTTTTAGTTTAAATACTTCAAATAGCCATTTACAAAGCCCGAAACGGCTTTGACTTTTTTACTAAAAAACCCCGAGCGACCTATATAGGTCAGGGGGACATCCACTTCGGGTGTCCCCTGTTTTTTTCTTACCTTGTGCTTTTTGAGGACAGCAAAATCTTATATCATAAATTTTAAATCATACATCATAAATCCACCACGATTTGAGCTAGATGGATTTATGATTTAAGATGTATGAAATATGATGTATGATTTTTGCATACGTTGTTACTACCCATTTTTTCGATAGAACAGGAAGAATCATAAATTTTGAACCTGCCTGCCAACACGCTATCGTATATACATAAGTTTTTGCAATTCTTGTTTTGGACAATAATGTTAGCCTTTTTGTCCCGCAACTTCCTGTTGCTGGACAAATTAAGGCGATTTATAGGCACGCAGGCAGGTCTTACATCTTAAATCTAACATGATTTGAGCTAGATGGATTTATGATTTATGATGTATGAAATATGATGTATGATTTTTCCGCACGTCTAAATGCTATCTACGTTTTCTTACCATGCGTCCGAATACTACTTACAAAAATGGCAATCAATTCATTATTTTCTTTCAAGATCGCTTTCAATTTTCCTTCATTAAACCAATCTCTTTTATTAATAATTTTTATACAGATGAAGGTCTCTCGCAACTCTTTCAAGCAGATTCTTAATTTATGAACAAAATCAGAGGCAGATTCTGCGCCTCTAGCTTCCCCATAATTTAGTGCAGGTGAAGTACCTGAACGTACCACTTGACCGCCTAAATGCCTGGCTATTGGTCCTTTGGGTAGTGCTTCCACTACATCAATTATTCGTGAGGCAAAATCTATAAGTCTATCTTCCAGTTCTTGTGGCGTTGTTTTTCCCATAGCGTGGGTGTTTAGTTTTTTATTTAGTTGATGTTTTCGATTTTTAAACGGCTCTAAAAAATCATAAATTTTAAATCTTACATCATACATCTTAAATCCACCTGATTTGAGCCACATGGATTTATGATGTATGATTTATGAAATATGATGTATGATTTTTGCTCTGCTCTCCCACTCCCTAATGCCCGCACCCAATTGTCCCAATCGGCGAACCATCCGGCAACTCAGGTGCTTCCGGTATTTTAAACTGAGCTGGATTCATTCGGAAAGCAGCAATTTTTTGAAGTAGATATAAATAATGCGCTTGCTCCCCTACATCAGAGGTAGACTTTCCAGAACGTGCCATCAATTCTCCAATCTCGTTAATCTTCAATAAGGCCACAGCGTTCACTTGCTGATTGCCATGATCGGATGCTGCTAAGCCTAATAAGCGTAGGAAGAATATTTTTTCTACAGCCCGAGCGATTTCTTGCTCCATCGGCGTATAGCCATCTTTCGCATTAATCATCACAGCCATTTTGGATAAAAATTCATTTAAAGACATCTGTCTAGAGTCTCTAGCATGATGCTCGATTATCCTAGCCAAGCGTTCGTGTTGTAGCAACATATTGATTGTATGCGCTGCTGCTGCCTCTGCTGCACCGATGGGGTCAAAAGTAATCCCTGTATGAATATTAAAAGATTCCCGATCTCTACTATAACCCATTGGTGGCGGTGGGATTAAGCGCAAGATTCGTTCAGGAATACTTAAATTCATAGGGTCTAATGTATTCATCAAACTAGTGAAGGCTTCTTTTTGCATTTCGGGAGCAACTACCTTTGCCACCGTTTGGCCATCGCCTTTACTAGCATAGGAATAATCTACTCCACCAATCACCTTCACGGCTCCTTCTACCTGATAACGATGTGCTAGGTATAAGGGCACTAAGACTTTTTCTAAAGTACCCATTGGGGCATTGTCTCTAATGCTGTTTTCGCCAAATCGAGCCAAGGCTTTTTTACGTACCTCTAATAAACGATCTAATTCTCCAGCAGCACTAGTTCCATTATCCCACAAGTGACCGTATGGATGTGCGCCGTATGCAGGGCGAGCGTCTCTGTCCGAGATGTACTTCAATCCCATTTTATTATTTTCTTTTAGAATCTCTCTTAATCCAGCTTCTTCATCTTCCTCTTTTGCAAAATCTTTGTAACCGTACATAATGGTTCGCTTATCCCACTCTCCGATACCAACATCATAGGCCTCGGAAAAGTCCAAAGTACCATCGTCCTTCACGGTAATATATGGATGCGGATAATCCATTACAGACGCTCGATCATTTGCATTGGATGCGAAGTTATGCGCTAAGCCTAAGGTATGTCCTACTTCATGCGCCGATAATTGTCGCAATCGGGCAAGGGCCATTTGCATCATTTTATCATCAGGATTTACTGCCCCTTCTTCATACGGAGAAATTAAACCTTGAGCAATTAAAAAATCTTGTCTCACTCGTAAAGAACCTAATGAAACATGTCCTTTAATAATCTCGCCTGTTCTAGGATCTCTTACGGATGCTCCATAAGACCACCCTCTAGTAGACCGATGTACCCACTGGATTAAATTATATCGGACATCCATCGGATCTGCATCTACTGGCATTTCCTTTACGATAAATGCGTTTTTATACCCTGCTGCTTCATAGGCTTGATTCCACCAAGATGCACCTTCTATCAATGCGGACTTAACGGGTTCTGGTGCACCACTATCTACATAATAAATAATTGGTTCAACTGGCTCGCCCATCGCTTCAGATGGGTTCTTCTTCTTTAGTCTATGTCTTGGAATAAAACGCTTTACTAATGGTTCTTGTATAGGAGTGGCATAGTCTGCATAAGACATTGCGTTATATCCACTTCTAGGATCGAAAACTCTTGGCTCATAATCATCGTCTGGCAGCTCAATCAAAGAATGGTGCATTCGTACCGTCACTGCATCCGCACTTGGAACTACAGATCGTATATACCCGCCCTTAGGCTCGCCTACAAAAGTAAGTGTCGCTTCTAGTTCTGTATTTTTTGGAAATCCTTTACACATCGGAGCATAGATCGCAGATCGACTTGGGTCTAGTTTGTATGATCCTTGCTTGGATCGTTTTAATCTGCCTGCCACATTATGTGCATCTCTAGTTAAAAATTTGGTCATATCTATTCGATGCTTTCCGCCCGTGGAGGACTCAATTTTAAAACCCCATAAAACAGATTGTGCGAAGGCTTGTTCTACCGACTTCCGCTCTGCTGCATTATCACTCACTGCTCGATAATCATAATTGGGCTGTACTAATAGTAGCTTAGGCCCTGCTTTTACAAACTTTACAATTCTAGTGTCACCTAGCTGACCTCTATCCAATCCAATATCATTAGATCCTACCCCTGCTGCCAAAGAATTGACGTACAAAAATTCAGTATCTAATTTATCTACTTCTAAAAATAATTTGCCAGATGCTTCCTCATAGCTATAGTTGAAATATCCTTTGGTGCTTGCTGTTTTAATATTGCTAGTCACCTTTTCAACTCCTTTGCTTAAGGGAGCGGTTATCTTTTCAGCGGTACTACACGCCATTAAAACGAAGGTTAATAGGACTAAAAATGTAGTTCTCATTATAAAATTTAGTTTTAATTAATAAGATGATTGATGCTGTTCTGATTTTTTACCACGGATTCACGGATTAAACTACTTGTTAAAATACGATCTCTTGATAGCAGAAACTTAGAAAGTGGCTGTTATCTGGGAATCTGGAAAAGATGACAGCCATTTTGAAAATTTCTGCCATCATCCTTGACCTATGACTCTCGTTTGCTCAACCACAGATTTAAATAATGTAAACGCGTACAATCCGTGAATCCGTGGTAAAAAACTGTCAATCTTGTCCAAAAAAGTAAAAATAATCGAAAGCTAATAATGTTTTACCGCTTTTATGAGGAAGGAAGTAAGAATTTAAATAAGTATTCCTTAATTTACTACCGAATTTGGTCCTTAAACAAGATCAAGTCTATTATTTTCTAAACACTTATAGTATGTTCAAACACCTATTTTTTGCGCTGGCAATGCTATTGCCCTATTCCGCTATAGCACAGCATACGGCCAAACCTAATGCTGGTGCAAGAGGACTTTCCACAGCCAATTCTAATCTCTTATACCGAAATGTCCACAGTCTTTATAGTAATCCTGCTGGATTGGCGCATGTCTCTTCTTGGCAAGCTACTAGTTCCGTATATAATCGTTTTTTATTAAAAGAATTGAAAACGGTATCGGTAGGTATTGTTAGCCCCTTATCTTCAGGCGGAGTAGGTCTGAAATTATCTTCCTATGGTTTTCAACAATATCGAGAGCAGCAAATCGGCTTGGGCTATGGGCGGCAATTATTTGAAAATTTTTGTATCGGTGTGTCCTTTGATTGGTGGGCAACTCGCATTCCTGAGTATGGA
>CAKZUM010000318.1 GCA_937921525.1 uncultured Saprospiraceae bacterium | reverse complement strand
GATTCTGCTAGAGCGAATATTACTATCGAAGATCAATTTGTCTCCATTAGTGGTTCGGAATTAATTTGTAATGACGTTCGACAAGGAGGGATTGAAATAGCATTGACGGGCAGTGGACCTTGGGATTTGACTTATAGTAGGGATGGAGTAGAGCAACCCGTAATTACAGACATAGCGGAAAGTCCCTATATTTTACAAGATAGTGTAGCGGGAGTTTATGAAGTGATAAAAATGGAATTTGGCGGCTGTGTTGGGGATGGACTACCAGGGGAAGCAGAATTGCTAGTCTCTAATTTAGATATGGATTTTGTTCCTAAAGATCCCTCCTGTTTTAATACAGCAGATGGTTCCATTAATACCGTAGTCGGTGGTACAGGCAGTTTGCAATATGAATGGAATAATGGTAGTACAGATCAAAATCTTAGCAATGTAGTTGCAGGCGATTATGTACTAACTATTGCGGATGAGACGTCTTGTATCTATGTAGGAGATACGGTCACACTGAATCGACCAGAAGAAGTATTTGCGTCTTTTACGGTAGGTGGAAAAGTAGATTGTTACACGCCTTTAGGAGCGACATTAGAGGTATTAGCAGAGGGAGGAAATCCCAACTACACCTACACGTGGCAAGGCTTAACTGCCAATAGCAACTTATCGGCGGATGCTCGACAATTAGATAATATTGGAGGCGGGGAGTATACGGTGGAAGTGACAGATGGAAATGGATGTATTGCAGAAAAGACAATTACAGTTGTTGCCGATACTTTAGCCCCTGCTGTCAAAGCAAGAGGGAGTAATAAGTTGAATTGTATAGTAGCAGAAACCAGTCTAAGCGGAGCAGGATCAGCAGAAGGAAGCATGATAGATTATTTATGGACGACCACTGATGGCAACTTTGTAAGTGGAGCTACCTCTATTAGTCCTACCATTGATCTACCAGGAACCTACGATTTATTGGTGACCAATCGGGATAACGGCTGCCAAAATATGGATAGGGTAGAAGTAACCGCCGATTATACAAAACCAGACATATTTGTAGAACTTCCAGACACCTTAAATTGCCAACAGACACAAGCCAGAATATCTTCTACTATTCTATCTCCAACAGATAATTATACGATTAATTGGACGACTACTAATGGAGATATATTGGCAGGAGATACAGAACCATCTCCGCTGATTGCAAGTTCAGGTTCCTATTCCTTCTTAGTAACAGACAATGGAAATGGATGTAAAGAAGAAATAGTAGTGGAGGTAATGGAAGATATTGCAAAGCCAGTCGTCAATATTACTTCAGATTTACGACTCACCTGTGAGCGACAAACTTTGACCTTAGCAGCGGACGTAAATTTGGAAGATGCTGCTTACACTTTTAATTGGCAGACAGCTAATCCAAACTCTATCATTTCTAACAGAAACACCCTGAATCCTGTAGTCGATCAACCGGGAATGTACGTACTAAGCGTTCAAAATAAAAACAACTTCTGCGAAGAAACGATTGATGCCATGGTCGTCATTGATACCATTAAACCAATGGCGGATGCAGGGGCCTCTTTTATATTCACCTGTGATTTGACTACTACTAATATTCAAGCAAATGCCGATCAAGGAGACGACTATCGTTATACTTGGACAGCGATGGATAATGGAGTTATTGAGTCAGGTATGACGAATTTAAACCCTACTATTTCTCGATCAGGAAGGTATCAAATAACAGTCGATAATAGGGATAATGGATGCAGTAATACCTCTAGTGTAATCGTTACAGATGATCCAGCCAGACCGAAGGCGATTATTGCCACACCAGACAATATTGATTGCAGAACTCCTTCTATTGTCCTAGATGCAACTGCTTCTTCTGGTGGCGAGTATACTTGGAAAGAGGAGAGTGGTCAAATTTTTCTTCCTAGTAACTCTCAAACACCCATCATTACAGAACCAGGAAAGTATACCTTAGAAGTATCCAAGCCAGATGGCACCTGTACAGGGGTTACAGATGTAGTGGTCCATTTAGATACGGTAGCCCCTGTTGTTAATCTGGCCACTCCAGAGACATTAAATTGTAATAAATCGACTTTACTTTTAGATGGGACAGGTTCTAGTAAAGGGGTTGACTATAATTATGCATGGGCAGCATCAGATGGAGGTGTAATCAATGCGGGTAATAATACGTTATTTCCAACTGTTTCAGGATCTGGTAGATATGCCCTGCTTATTACTAATGAATTGAATGGTTGTACGAAAGAGCAAGATTTAATAGTAGAAGAAAATGTGCCAAGATCTTTACAAGTAGAAGCTACTGATCCACCATGCCCTAATGACGAAGGGCAAATAGAAATAGCGATGGTAGAAGGAGGGGAAGGTCCATACCAATACTCTGTTGATGGAGGAAATAAGTATTCTAACAATACATTATTTACCAGATTAGAACCTAGAGCTTATACCGTAATGGTTATGGATGCAAATGGTTGTACGGAAGAGACGACTATTGATATTGAAGCGGCTAGACCAATTGAAATAAATATCACTCCTGAAATGACTCTAGCTTTAGGCGATTCTGTTACTATTGAAACGCATACTAATTTAACAGAAACAGAGATAGCATATGTCCAATGGAGTCCAGCTATTGGCCTTAGTTGTGATGATTGTATGGATCCTATAGCTCGACCATTGAATAGCCACCAATACAAGGTAGATATAGTAGATAATAATGGATGCGATGCGTCTGCTACAATAAATTTTTTAGTCGATGCCAATCCGCAAGTATATGTCCCTACGGCATTCAGTCCAAATAATGATGGTTTCAATGATAGGATCACTATTTATGCTAAGAATAGTGTGCAACGAATCAAAACCTTTAAAGTATTCAATAGATGGGGAAGTATGGTGTACGAAAAAGAAGACTTTGTTCCGAATGATGAAAACTTAGGTTGGGATGGTCGCTTTGATCGACAGCAATTGAAACCGCAGGTTTTTATTTATTTTGCAGAAGTTGAAATGATTAATGGAGAAGCATTGATTTTGAAGGGAGATTTTGCATTGATGGAATAGGGCCTCAAATCGTTTAAACAAATGTGGGCGACACTTTGAAAGTGTTGCCCACATTTGTTTGAACAATTTGACCTCTGACCTCTAGCTCTCAAAAATCACAAAACTTCCCATGTTCTTTCAACCACTTTTCCTTTTGCTTATAATTAGGCATCACAGCTTTGACTAAGTCCCAAAATTTTTGAGAATGATTCATTTCTATTAGGTGTGTCAATTCATGCACGATCACGTAATCAACAACATCTGATGGAGCGAATAATAAACGAGTAGACAAGTTAATATTAGACTTACTCGAACAACTGCCCCAATTAGAAGAATTGTATTTTAAATTGACACTTTTAATATCTTTCCTAAAATATTTCGCATTTAGTTCTAAGACTCTAAGCGTAATCTCTCCTCTAAAATCCTGCCCAACTATTCTGCTTAATAAGGTTTTGATACTTTTTGAACGTTGTATGCTATTTAAATCCTTATTTAGTTTTAACTGAATTTGGCCATCCTTTATTAGTTTAGCGGAGGACGTGCTTCGATTTTCATGATTAATAATAAGGGTATAAGTACGTTCCCCCACCTTCAAAATATCTCCTGTCTGATAAGATTTCGGAAAGAACCTATTTTTTAGATCATCATTGTTTTGGAATTGAGCTTCTACCCATCGTTGAAACCAACCAAGTTGATTCTTCACTTCCTTTTTATTGAGTTGTATTGGCATTCTTAAGAAAGCTGCCGTTTTTCCAATAGATACCCTTACATTGTTTCTATTTTCCAAATAAACTTTAGCAGGTATAGGATGACCTTCAATTTCTATATAAGTAGGTTCTATTCTTTTCATAAAGTCTATGTCACGTTAGGTATAAAATAGGGATTATTTGATAACAGAGGAATCACGATTGGTTGTGGGGTTTATTTGCCTAATTTATCTGGTTCTTTGACTTAAATTCTATTGTCGAAGTTTGTAATCTCGATACCATACGATTATCATAGTGCATCGAGGTTAGAAATCATACCCATCAGGCTATCAGAAAAGGCGCTTGATAATCAGGTCATTAACGATGAATTCTTGGTGGCAGACATTTTAAAAATCTATTGATACCCCACATCTTTTTGGGCTATAAATTAGGGGCTTTAGCCTCGGCCCTGTCTGTAGAAATAAGACTGTTGAGTGTTCATAAGGAGCGTAGCTTCGACCCTGTAAAATGCCACAGGGACGAAGCTACGCTCCTTTAATGATTTGTCTAATATATTTTCTACAGACAAGGACGAAGCTACGCTCCTTTTTCCCAGTTATAAACTTATGGGGTATCAATAGATTTTAAAAATGGCTGACACCTTTTCATAGACCCCAAGTATCACAAATCTTCAAGATTTGGCATATCTAGAACATTCTTGGTCAGCCTGTAAGGTTACGAAAATAAAAAAGAGCCTGCCTGCGTTCCTTGGAAGGCAGGCTTCGTCCTAGAAACCAAGCACTTACAACTGATTGCAGAATACATTCTTAAACAACTTCTTAGTTATTACCTTAAAAACAATACCAAAATAGGGAAAGTTTTATAAAAATTGTAAGCCAATTCTTAAAAGCCTTCAAGACTCCTTATTTTTGGTGCGTATAGGATTGATTTAAAGATAGGATTATTAAAAAACTATGAGTAACAAGATTCAGATAGAAGCTAGTTGGCAAGAGGCGCTTAAAGAGGAATTCAACCAGCCATATTTTAATACTTTAATACAGTTTATTAAGCAAGAGATCCGTAATGGTAAAGTTATTTATCCACCAGGGCCTTTGATTTTTAACGCTTTTAATAGCTTACCGCTCGAAAAGGTGAAGGTAGTAATACTGGGTCAAGATCCTTATATCAAGCCCAATCAGGCGATGGGGCTTTCTTTCTCTGTTCCAAAAGAAGTAAGAATGCCACCCTCCTTGAAGAATATTTATAAAGAAATGCAGGATGATGTGGGAATTAATATGCCGAATCATGGAGATTTAACGAAGTGGGTGGGAGAAGGCGTTTTCCTACTAAATGCAGCACTTACAGTAGAGGCTGGAAAATCAGGCGCTCACTTGAAAAAGGGATGGGAAAAATTTACAGATGCTGTTATTAGAACTATTTCTAAGGAAAGAACTGGTGTAGTTTTTATGTTATGGGGTAACTTTGCTAAAGATAAAGCAGCATTAATAGATGCTTCAAAACATTTGGTACTAAAAGCGGCCCATCCTTCTCCATTAGCGAGAGGTGCTTATTTTGGAAGTAAACATTTTTCTCAAGCGAACGCCTATTTTGAGACGAATGGACAAACGGCTATTGATTGGCAGGTATAATTCTTTTTGGAACAGAGAGTAGAGATGTATTTCGTTCAGAGAAAACGAAAATTCGTCGTTTACACAAAACTGTCTCTACTCTCTGCTCTCGCTTCTCTGTTCTTAACAAAATCATATTTTGAATAAAAAAATTAAATATCCTCTCCTCGGCATATTACTATTATTAATAATTGGTAGTAGCTATCAGATGTTGCAATTACCTCTATGGAGTTATTGGACTTTATTGCAATTTATTAGTACTTGGTCTTTTATTGTACTCCTATTAGAAAAACGATTTTCTTCCTTTGCTCAGAATACACGCTGGCTTTCCCTCGCTACTTTAAGCGGTATTTTGTTATCCATTGGATTTCCAACAAGTCCGCTTACGCCGATTATGTTTATTGGCTTTGTGCCGATCTTGATGATCGAACGAGAGCTAAGTCAATTAAAGGAAGGGCCAAGTAAGGCTATACTATTTAGATACAGTTATCATGCGTTTGTGGTCTGGAATATATTGACCACTTTTTGGGTGGGTAATACTGCATATATTGGAGGAGTAGTGGCTATATTGACGAATTCGTTGTTTATGACCGTACCTATCGTACTATTTCATCAAACAGGGAAGGCATTAAGAAAGAATTTAGCACCAGTAGCATTTATAGCTTATTGGTTAGCTTGGGAATACTTGCATCTCAATTGGGAAATATCTTGGCCGTGGCTCACCTTAGGTAATAGTTTCGCCCAATATCCAAGTTGGGTGCAATGGTATGAATATACAGGTGCATTCGGAGGATCACTTTGGATATTGTTAGTCAATGTATTAGTCGTAAAGTGGTTAATCTCGGAAAAAGGAAAGGGCTTCATTTTTAATAAAATAAACCTATTGAAAATAGTAGGGATTATCCTATTACCAATACTAATTTCGTTGGGCATGTATTATTCTTATGAAGATCAGGGACCCTTATCAGAGGTAGTAGTAGTACAACCTAATTTTGAACCACATTATGAGAAATTTAATATTCCACAAAGAGATCAGCTAGAACAATTTCTATCCTTGTCAAAAAAGGCTTTAACACCTAGTACGGAATATTTAGTATATCCAGAAACTAGTTTAGGGGTATTTTATAATAAGAATATAGGAAAGGAAAGATATACAAGAACCTTAAAAGAAATGGTTACTGAATATCCTAATTTAAATTTAGTGACGGGTTTGGTAACTCGAAAAATTTTTGAAAAAGGAGCGCAAGCCCTTCATACCCCTGCCACTCGTACCTATATTGATAAAGAAAGAGGAGATACGATTTATTGGGAATTATATAATACTGCAGTACAAATATCTGCAGAAACAGATTCTATTCCTATCTATTTTAAATCGAAACAAGTACCAGGTGCGGAAATGATGCCCTATCCAAAACTCTTCTTTTTTTTAAAACCTCTAGCAGATAAATTGGGAGGATCATTAAGTGGTCATGGTAAACAAAAAGAGCGGACTGCATTCAAAAGTGCTGCTGGTGGAGTAGGGCCAATGATCTGTTATGAATCTGTATATGGGGAATATGCGACAGGCTACGTGCGCCATGGAGCCAATGCTTTATTTATTATCACCAATGATGGTTGGTGGGATAACACGCCAGGGCATCTTCAACATTTAAAATTTGCTAGCCTGCGGGCGATAGAAACAAGAAGAGCCATTGCTCGTTCTGCTAATACGGGTATTTCTTGTTTTATCAATCAGAGAGGAGACATTCTACAAGCTACGAAATATGGAGAAGCTACCGCTATAAGTCGAAAAATTCCAATGAATGATACTTATACTTTTTATGTAAAATGGGGGGATGTTATTGGTAGAGTAGCCGTGTTCTTAACACTTTTATTATTGTTAAATAGTTTTGTGAAAAATAAGATGAAGAGATAGAAGTTATTGACAACATGAAAAAATGTCATGAAATTTGCATTTTTATAAACACTTGTTAAAATATGTTAATATTTAATTCGTTTGTAAGGAGTCGGACATAAATTAGATCCTTATTTTTGTGCGATTCTTTAGACAAGTTATTAGAAGATAAATATCAAAACAAGAATAATCCATGAAGATCCAAACATTAAATTGCTTATTACTTTTATTCTTATCAAGCCTAGTAGCTTGTGTTTCCCCTCAACAATATGATGTTTTATTACAGGAAAACGACTTTCTAAAAGAAGAAAACAATGTACTTAGAGAGGAAGTAGCTGTAAAAGAGAAAGATAACATAGTAGAAACCAAACTAGAGGCAGATGTGATTCGATTGGAAAGAGACTTAAAAGAAGCACATAATCGATATGCAGCCCTAGAAAAGACCTATAAAGAGTTGTCTACAAGATATGGCTTGGTGATGCAAAATAAAGGAGGTAATAGTCAATTGAGTAGTCTAGAGTGCCAAGCTGAATTGGAAGAAATGAAGCGGAATATGGATACACAGAATAGACAGATGCGGATTATAGAATTGACCCTTCAAGAGCGAGAAACGCAAATAAAAGATTTAGAACGCTTACTACACACTAGCCAATATAGTAATTAGAACGTTGCGCTGTCAGAAGCACATAGAGGTCAACATCATGCGTCTGACTCCTGCCCGCCCAAACGGCAGTCGGGCTGGTCTGACAGTTCCGAAGGAAACGATCTGACATTTGACATCTGACTTCTTTTAAAATATGATATTACTTACAGGTGCATCAGGATTTATAGGAAGTTGTTTACTATCCCACCTTAATACTATAGGAAAGGACCGAATCATTATTGCTGATGAATTTGAGACTGCATCTAAACAACCGAATTTAGAAGGTAAGCGATATTCCACTAAGGTACATAGGGATCATTTATTTGATTGGCTAAAGATTAATGGACATCATATTAGGAGAGTCTATCATTTAGGAGCTAGAACAGATACGACTGACAAGAATCATCAAGTATTTCATCAACTCAACTTATCTTATTCAAAGAAAATCTGGAAATTTTGTGTAGACTTCCAGATACCGCTAGTATATGCTTCTAGTGCAGCTACCTATGGTTTGGGGCAATTAGGATTTAAAGAGGAGCATCATATACTGGAAGCACTCCAACCTATGAACCCATATGCTCTCTCAAAAAATAACTTTGACAGATGGGCCTTAGCACAAGAAAAAGCCCCTCCAGCTTGGTACGGACTCAAATTTTTTAATGTATATGGACCCAATGAGTTTCATAAAGGCAGAATGGCTTCGGTGGTATATCATGCTTTTAAGCAGATAAAAGCAACGGGGACGATGAAACTATTTCGATCTCACCATCCAGATTTTGTAGATGGTAGCCAATCAAGAGATTTTATTTATGTAAAAGATGTGGTATCGCTATGCCATTATTTTATGGAGGATGTCCCCCAAAGTGGCTTATATAATGTAGGCACAGGAAAAGCCCGAAGTTTTCAAGACTTAGTAGAAGCAACTTTCAAAGCGATGAAAGTTCCTGTGAATATTCAATTCATTGATACGCCAATAGATATTAGAGATACCTATCAATATTTTACAGAAGCAGATATGGAGAAGACGATAGCTAGTGGCTATAAACAGCCTTTTTGGAGTTTGGAAGATGGGGTAGCAGACTATGTACTAAATTATTTGGAGAATAGTAGCAGGAAGTAAGGCGGATTGTTAATCCGCTTAAATAATTACAGCGGATTAACCATCTGCTTTACGTGCATAAAAAAAGGGTGTATCTTGATAGATACACCCTCTTTTTTTTAGAAACTAAAGTTGATTAGTAGTTAATACCAAGTGCTTGTAAAGTTTCAATATTCAAGTTACCTAAAGGAAGACCTTTATCAGTTTGGAACTGTTGTAAAGCAGTTTGAGTTCTTAAACCCAAAACACCATCAACAACACCTGCATTGTAACCTAAATCGTTTAATGCTTTTTGAAGAGATCTAACAGTAGAAGTAGAAGTCTTAGAAGCACAAAGAATCTCTGTCCAAACAGTATAACCACCTTTGCTGATTAATTTCTTCTCCGTAACAGTCTTATATTCCGCAGGAATAATAGTTTCGTTAGTAGCTTCTGGAGAAACTAAGATTGTCTTCTTAACAGTCTTGTACTGAGGCTCAACTGGAACTTCAACAGTTCTTGCTGGCTCATCAATTACTCGCTTAGTAACAGTAGTGTACTTAGCAGGAATAACAGACTCAGTAGTTTGAGCTGGAGTAGCTAATACTTTATAGCTTTCTGTTCTGTACTTTGCAGGAATCTCTTCGTAACAAGCGATATAACAGTCTTCTGGATTATCAGAAAAACAGTTAGGATCTTTCTTCTTCTTTACCCACTGGCCTCTAGCTTCAGAAACCAATACTTGACGAGATTCTGTCTTGTATTGAGCAGGAATAGTTCTTACTTTAACTTTTTCAGACTCAACCATTACTTGCTCAGTAATAGTCTTGTAAGTAGCAGGAATTACTTTTAAGTCAGTTCTTCCTTCCTTCACCATGATCGTTTCAGTCTGTGTTTCGTACTGAGCTGGAACTTTAGACAACTTAGTTGACTGCTCCTTCACTAATACTTGAGTACTTACAGTTTCGTAAACATCAGGAATCTTACACTTAGCATAGCATTTACCAAATTCATTTGTTGGTGGCAAATCTCCAAAAGGAATATCACCTTGAGCAAATGTGTTAACACTTGTAAATACAAAAGCAAATGCGAATAGCACACATAGGGTCAAATTTCGCTTCATCTTAATCGATATTTTTTTATTAAAGAATAATTAGAAATATACATTATAAAGACGGTGATTTTGGAGAGAGTCACAAGTTTTTGCAACTATATATAAATGTGTGTTTTCTCTATATAATACTCCCAAAAGTAACTCTGGCATAATGTTTTTTCGATATCGCCACAAAGTTATTTATTATTCCATTTATTCAAAGGAAAAACAAACATTATTTTTTTTTGCAACTAAACCACTCCTTGTAATTGAAATGTTATTTTGTTATAACAGATTGTCTTGATATAGATTTTAAATGTTATTATCTAGAATTGCTATATATTTCTGTTATTAAGACAGTTTCGAATATATTATTATTTATTATAATGCACATTCTATACTAATATGAAAATTCATTGAATTTAAATGTATAATAAATATAAAAATTTAATTTAAGGGAGTAGGCAATAAATAAAGTACCCGTTATGGCGTAGTTATTTTTTTGTCTAAGGAATTCAAAAAATCGAAGCATAGCCGGGCTACGGTTCTATTTTTTGAGTTTCTTAGACAGAAAAAGAACAAGTCAGAATGGGTAGGTTATTTTTTTCCTAGTCCCTAATATTCAATTAAATGATGATCTGTCAAGTTGGATCAGGATAGAATAGCCTCTTTATTCATTAAATATTCTTTGCATCCTATCATTCCTTAGCAAAAAAAATAGATCACATAGTTGTCTATGTGATCTATTTGAAGGAAATCTAATCTATTTCTTTATTAATCAGGTTTTATTAACTCAAGAAATAGATTACCATCTTTATCTAAAGAAGTGGAGAGTTTTCCTAGATTAACTTTGCTTCCTCCTAACATGGACATTAAAGATTCATTATTAACAGGAAGAATAGCACTTTTTCCTGATGCCGCTTCGCTTTCTATTTGATCTAATACAGATGCTTCTGCTTCCGCAGGTGCCTCTGCTTCGACTTCAACGGCTTCTTCGGCAGTCACTTCTGCTTCCGCAGGTGCTTCTGCTTCCGCAGGTGCTTCTGCCTCGACTTCAATAGCTTCCTCCGCAACAACTTCTGCTTCCGCAGGTGCTTCTGCTTCGACTTCAACAGTTTCTTCGGTGGCAACTTCTGCTTCGACAGGTGCTTCTGCTTCGACTTCAATAGCTTCCTCCGCAACAACTTCTGCTTCGACAGGTGCTTCTGCTTCGACAGTTGCTACTGCCTCGACTTCAATAGCTTCTTCCGCAACAACTTCTGCTTCTACAGGTGCTTCTGCCTCGACTTCAACAGCCTCTTCGGCAGTGATTTCTGCTTCTGTAGGTGCTTCTGCTTCGACTTCAACAGTTTCTTCGGTGGCAACTTCTGCTTCCGCAGGTGCTTCTGCTTCGACTTCAACCGCTTCTTCCATAGCTATTGTTGCAATTGGTGCTGCAATTGGATCTATATCAGATTCTGATGATGCCTCTGGAGATTCCTCCTGTATATAATCAATTCCTATGCTCCAAGAATATAAAATACCCTCATTTTTAGCTACTTGATCTTCTATAATTAAAGTCCAATCACCTTTTACCTTTTTATCAACAAAAGGAGCTAAAACGCTACTGTCATATACCGTTTTAAGCGTATTGGATTCAATATCAATTCTATTATGTAAATAAACTTCAATGCCTTCTGGATTTATTACTTTTGCAATAATGTCTCCTAAAGAAGGATGCTCAATGTCTAAACTGATTTGTATACTTCCAATAGAGCCATTTTCATAGAAAGGAATGGTCTCAGTTAATAGGTTGTTAGCACCATGAATGATGCCTTTTCTTGGTTTTCTCTTTTTAGTCAATTTTATCATAATTCACTGGGTTTAATCTTAAAATAAGAAAATGAAATCGCTGTAATTATTTGTGTTATAGTATGGTAGGACATACATTGCATACGTGAATACTTAGTTAAGGTTAGATATATATATGGTAATTTATAATGTTTATTATAAATTAAATGATGGAAAGAATAACTATACGAATAGGGATATAGCTACATGATAGGGTATTTTTCTAATAAATAGTGATACAAAATAGAATTAGGGTACTTTTATTTATTATTAGGTAGTTTTGAGATAGGATGTATTTTATACTACTTTTTAATGACCACTGCATTAGGAAAGTCTCTTTTTATATTGTCTAATTTTCGTTGAAACTCTTCTTGGGTTTCGTAGGCGAATTGTACGCCGACTTTGGTCAGATCTTTTCCATTTTTAACGTAATTATCTCTATAGGCATCATATCCCTTATCGTAGACGTTCTGAATCATTTTAGTTGCATTTGCTTTCTGACCAAATACCCCGATTGAAACAATACATTCTCTTTGATTAGGATTGACCGTGATACTTTCCGTATCAATGTTATCTTCTTCCTCTTGAGCTTCTTGTTCCATTTGCATATCAATCAAATCTTCTCTAGGGTCTTCTGGGGCATCTTGATCTATTTTGGAAGGTTTTTGATTGATTCTATTATCTACAACAGCTGTGCCTTTCATCTTTGGATAAATAACACAGGTTCCAATTCCCGCTAATAAGAGTAAGAGTAGAATTCCAGGAATATACTGATAAGTATCCCAAAATCCCTTCTTTATTGGTTTTGGTATAGATTTTTTTGCAGTTGTTACAACATTGGGAGTGGTGGTATTGGTAGTAGCAGTTTTGGTAGTTGAAGGGGACTTTATAGTGGAACTAGCAGAGGGAACTGCTGCGGTACTTTTTTTAGTTGTATTATCCCTTAATATTGGATAAAAGTTGATAGAAGGTAATCCAAAAGACTCTTTACTAAAATTAGTTACATCTGGGATAAATTGAATATTATCTTCGAAGTCTTTGTATAGTCTACCTACTTCTGGCAAAGTGACCATCTCCCGCTTCCCAAGTTGCATTTTTATTTTACTAACAAAAGTATTGATGATCGCATTAGCATCTTCTGTTCCAATTTGATGTTTCTCTTTAAGGTACTCGATTAACTTCCCATCATTGGTCAATAAATTGGTATCAAATGCAATTTTTTTTGAAGGAGGATTTAAAATACCTTGAACATGATCTATTGTTGTAGAGGCGTAGGAAAGAACAAAATTCCCGAACCCCGGAATTACCAAATTATTATGTTTGTAAAGTAATTCTTTTATATAAGGAGCAATATCAATATCCATAATTTTCTTGTTAGCGCAATTTGTTTAACAAACCATAACGGATCATAATCAATAGACTTGTTTACAAATGCTTCCAAAAATACCATTTTTTTCGGGAACTTATCTATTGATTTTGTCCCAAATTAGAAAATATATATGTCCTTTTATTAGGATCACATTATTTTAGTAAACTAATTATCTTTACAAAACATAAGACAAAGAAGTTGTTTAAAAATGAATTGATGCATTATTTGCAAGTCATTGATTCCTAGGATCTTCAGCTTTTTTGATTCCCGTAGCTAAGGCTAC
>CAKZUM010000317.1 GCA_937921525.1 uncultured Saprospiraceae bacterium | reverse complement strand
TCACCCTGCGGGATCGCTCATTCATCTTATTTTCCTCTTGAAATCGGTCATAGTATCAACAATACTCCCGCTTTCAAGAGAAAACTAAGAAAAAAATAAGCTACCCAAGAACGTACATTTATTATCTCCTCGTTACTAAGTAGTTATTAACTATAGTTTCCTACAATTATTAAAACGTTGGGCAATTGATATGGTACAATAATCATGCAAATTAACAGGGTTTAGCCAATGAAAGACATTAGTTTACACTTTAGAAGGGCTGCGATCCAATAAATCATCAATATCCATTACTTGGATAGCAATCATGGAAATTATACAATAGGCGAGAAAATAATAAAACCCTCCATGTAATAATGCTTCAATATTATCCTCAGAGCTAGTTGCCATAAAAGCTAATAAAACGCCTACGACAAAGACATCTGCCATCGACCATTTGCCAATAAACGCCACAAATTTATAGATCGATAAGCGATGCTTGTTCTTTTTGAAAAATAAGACAATCATCAATAAAATAGCCTTAATAACTGGTACTATTACGCTAAATAGTAAAATCAATCCTGCTACCAGACTATTGTTGTTCTGGTGCAAAGTCTTAATTGTATTTAAAATACTTTGAGTCGTTTCGTGAATGGTCAAGGTACCGACAAGAGGTAATTCTGCCCCTACTTTTATGGTCAGCATTGGATAAAATAAGCCAGGGAATAGGCAGGCTAAAGATAGGAGGATTAATAGGACGGCTATAATGTTTCTGGTATTCAACTTGAAAAGACTTACTTCTGAATGGAAAATTATGAATGGAGAATGGAGAATGCCTATAAAGGAGAAGCGAGAACAGAGATCATGTTCAAACTTGACTGCTAAGGAACGGGAAAAAAATTTCTCTGTTCTCTGTTCTCTGTTCTCTGTTCTAAACCTATGGGAATATACCCATCATCATATAGTCACTGCCCATTTTCTCGATAGCATTAACAAAGGCGGCAGTTCGTAAGTCCTTCACAGTTCGCTTACTTTTCTTTACTTTATTAATCTGATGAAAAGCATTAACCATTGTTTCTTCCAGTCCAGAACGAACTAAATCAATCTCATCCCCTCCTTTTGTTAAGAAACTTTTTTCTGATTTCCCTATTGTTTTACCTGTCGTGTCTTCTACTAATTTTACTAGGCCAGAATAAGTCCGTTCATTAAAACGCTTATCCATTCTTCCGAAACGAACATGAGACAAATTCTTTAACCATTCGAAATAAGAGACCGTCACCCCACCTGCGTTTAAATAAAAGTCAGGAATAAGGATTACTCCTTTTTTCAATAAGATCGCTTCTGCATCTGAGGTTACAGGCCCATTGGCGGCTTCTGCCACTATTTTTGCTTTTACTTTAGGTGCATTTTCTACCGTAATTTGATTTTCTAAGGCAGCAGGAATCAATATATCACAGTCAAATTCCATGACTTTTTTCCGAGACCTTTGTTTAAACTCTTTCTTCGCTCCCGGAAACCCTAAGATGGACCCTGTTTCCTTACGGAACTTCAGAATCTTGTGAATATCCATTCCTTTAGGATTATAGATAGCACCTTCCACCTCCGAAATCCCCACGATAAGTGCCCCGCCTTCATCTTGACATATTTTTGCTGTGTAAGATCCTACATTTCCTAAGCCTTGAATCACTATTCGTTTTCCTTCAATACCGGGTTCTAAACCGATCGCCTTCATATCTTTGGCTTGTTCTAAAACCGTTCTAATTCCATAGAAAACACCTCTACCCGTAGCTTCCGTCCGACCCTGTATACCGTTTAAATTAACAGGCTTGCCAGTTACACAACCAGCAGCATTGATATCGTCTCCTTTGAAGGTACGATAGGTATCATATATCCACGCCATTTCCTGCGGACCTGTTCCATAATCTGGTGCTGGTACATCAATAGCTGGGCCGATAAAATTTCTTTTGATTAATTCGTGCGTGTATCTTCGTGTTACCTTCTCTCGGTCTACTTCCGTCAATTCCCAAGGATTTAATTTAACACCACCTTTTGCCCCTCCAAAAGGAACGTCCACTACTGCACACTTGAAACTCATCAAAGTAGCCAATGCCATGACTTCTTCTTGGTTGACATGATTACTGAATCGAATTCCTCCTTTGGTAGGTGTTCGATGTTGACTGTGTTGCACTCGGTACGCTTCTATGATTTTATAATCTTTACCGATTTTGACTGGAAAGTTAATTTTGTAGATAGCATTGCAATGCTTGATTTGCGCTAGCAATCCAGGATGTAGATTGGTATGCTTCGCAGCGTTATCAAAAAACTTTAAGACACTTGCGTAAAAAGGATCTACTTTATCTGCCATTGGTTTAGATGATTTTAGAAGTTGTTTTTAAACAACTTCAGAGTAAAAACAAATTTGGTATTGGTTAGGTATATGTTCTTACTCCTTTCGGTTAATAATTTGATTTTCCATTCTTGATAATTTTCGTTCTAAATAAATTAGAAATATTATTATTCCTATAAAAATTAGAACGATTACAGCTACTACTGCATAAATTTTGCCGATACTCCGCATGAAGTCTGCATTGTTGGTCTGCGCACTAGCTGTATCAAGAACAGTGGTTAGAAGTAGGCAAATTAAAGAGAATATTTTAAACTTGGACATTTTTTTTATTGAATTGGTTTAAAACAAGAAAGGTTTTAAAATAGAACAGACAGAGACATTTCTAGTAATCGTCTTCCAAGAGTCTATATTGCAGTAAATCTGTTCGATACAATAGATTAGCCATCCATAAACCAATTAAGGTCCAACCAATAATCGAAGGATAAAAAATCATTCTTAATGTATTGTCTAAGTCTTCTCCGCCCAATCCTGGATTGCCTCCATTACCGGGATGTAAGCTATCCGTTAAACGAGGAATCACAAACAATAAAGGAAACATGGCTGCAAAAGCAAATATATTATAGACCGCTCCAATTCTAGCTTTTTTGGTCTCATCTTGGAAAGAACCTCTTAATACAAAATAGGCTAAATAGATTAACATCGCTACTGCAGCCATATTTAATTTCACATCTGTAGTCCAGTAAGTACCCCATGTGTGCTTTGCCCATATGGCGCCCGTTGCACAGCCTAATAGACCGAATACAACCCCTACTCCAGTCAATGATTTAGAACGCAAGTCGTCTTCCACTCTAAATTTCCACAAATACCTAAAGCTATAAACCACGGAACCGATTAATAATAAAAACATCCCAAACCATAGAGACACATGAAAGTAAGTATTCCTAATCGTTTCCGCTAAAATATTACGGTAAGGAAATGCCATTCCTTTATACTCGTGTAAATTGCTGATAGGGCTATTCTTCCATAAAGCCTCCCCCATTTCCTTCTGTATATTTTTCTGGGTAATGAATACCGCACTAGGTAAAACGGAAGCTCCATCGACCTCATTGTCTGTTATTAAGGCTAAAGGAACTACCTTTTTATCAGAGGGTAAGTTTTTAGGAATAGTAAAAATAGCTTCCAAAGTAGTTGGGGATTGAACCGTGATCTTATCTGCTATCAATGATCTTTCTTGATCTAATTTTAGCCAAGCTCTTAGTTCTTTCGCTTCCTCGTAATGGGTGTTATAGCCTTGTACACTAAGTCGTATTTGAGTGCCTGTTTCTCCATTTGATGGACTCACATTTGGAATGCCTGGTTTAAGCGGTACAATCATTCCAATTATTAGAGTGTACAGTACTAACAAAATTCCTACTATTTTCCACCAATGTTTCATTATATATGTTTTACGTAGTTCAAGCATCTAGCTTGAGTTTTTTTTAACGAATTGTTGCTACTCAGACTAGAAGCCTGAGCTACGGAATCAGTGCTACTCAAGCTGGAAGCTTGAGCTACGGCTATCTAATCTTTCCATAAAAATGGAAATAATATAATGACCAATCCAAATAAGATCAAATCAATAGCTCCTAGCACCATAAAATCCTGACTCAAAGAAGTATCTTGCTCTAAAGCTAAAGCAGAACGGGATATTTTCATAAGTGTTCCTAAAATTGGTATGACCAAAGGGAAACTCAATATCGCCATCAAGGTCGCACTATTATCCGCTTTAGAAGCAATGGCACTAATAAAAGTAAAGGTAATAGAAAAACCTACACTACCTAGAAATAAAGCGGACCAAAAAATAGCCGCATCTTTTACTGGATTCTCCGCTACAACCGTCATCGCACCATAAGTCAGTATGGTTAGCAAAAATAATAAGGCAATATTGTAAATTATTTTAGAGCAAATGATAGCTAAAGGATTAGCTAAGGTATAATAATAGAGTTGACGGTTACTATTTTCCTGCACAAAACTTTTGACCACTGCATTGACGGAGGCGAATAAGACAATGATCCAGAAAAGAATATTCCAAATAGGTGCTTCGATGACGAGCGTAGCCAAGAACACAATAAAAACTGTAGATACCACATACAGCAATATCCCTCCTATGGCATACTTTTGTCGCCATTCTAGTAATAATTCTTTTTGTAAAAGAAATAGAATTTCTTGGACTATTTGCATGGCGCAAATATACTGAATGAATGGCTATTGCTATAATGAATGCTTGTAATTTGACTGTAAGGATTTTGAT
>CAKZUM010000316.1 GCA_937921525.1 uncultured Saprospiraceae bacterium | reverse complement strand
ACTGGATCAAAATTTTGTCGCTCCTCTAACACTCGTTGAAAATCAATCGTTCCCGTAAATAAACCTTCTTTATCTGCTATAGGTGCAATCACCCATTCGCCATCTGGCCCAGAAATACATGAGCCCCCATTGGCAATCATTTCAGGAGAATCCTTTACAATTAAATCTAAATGAGGTGTATCTTTTGGAAAATCACTAACGCGCATTAGACTAGAAACAGAAACCACAAATGATCTAGATTCTTTGGCGATAAATTGGGTTATATCTATGGTATTCCGAACACAACCTGGCCATACCGCCACATGCAAATTCTCTCCCATTCCATATAATGCAGTTCTGGATAAAGGCATCCAATTTTCCCAACAGTTCAATCCTCCTACGGTAAACTGCTTTAGTTCGTGTACTCGTAAACCGTGTCCATCTCCTGGCGACCAAGTCAACCGTTCTTCATAGGTCGGTTGTAGTTTTCTATGAACAGACTGGATGATTCCCTCGGCATCAATATATACCAATGAACAATATAAACTATGCCCTCCCCTATTCTTTGCTCGTTCGATGATACCGAGATAAATCGCCATATTATGCTCGTTAGCTAAAGCACAAATATCCTCTAATTCTCCTGCTTCGATTTGTATGGCATTTCTAATATAGTGCGCATGAATCTCTTTTTGAATTTGTGAATTAAATTCTGCTCCATGTGTCATAGATAGCCAAAAGGGATACCCTGGTAATAAGCTCTCGCCAAATATTAATAGTTCGCATTTTTGCTGTCCTGCTTCGTTGATATAGGTCTTAATCTTTTCTTTCGTTTTTTCTTTATTTAGCCAGATTGGGGCTATTTGTGCCATGCCTATTTTTAGGGTATTGTCTGTCATGTTTTGTTTTTAAATCTTTGTACTCCAAATGAGATAAATTACTTAAATATTGCGTAGTTATATGTATGTTCTTTTTTCATTGAAAAAAAAGAACCAAAAATTCTAGTCCAAAAAAACTCCCTCCGGTCAAACAGTTTTTGGACAAGCCACCCCGCTCAGATGTTGACTTTGAGACGTTGACCTACCGTTACTTTTAAACCAATATTGATAACATGAAAATTTTATTATAAAGTATCAGATTAACCTATTTTTCAACAGGAAAGTATTTCCCTTCAAAATAAGTGCCGACGACTTCAATATCTTTCAATCTATTTTTATCCACCTCATAAGGATTTTCTTTAAGGATAGTTAGATTGGCGGTTTTACCAATTGCGATACTACCGATTTCTTTTTCCATTCCCCAAGAGTAAGCAGCCTCGATGGTGATTGCTTTTAAAGCGGTGTGTACAGAAATGGCCAAATCTGGTCGCATCGTTTCTCCTTCATGTGTCTTTCTAGTAACCGCCGCCCAAGCCAGATATAGTGGGGCTGCTGGTGCTATAGGCAAATCGGAATGTAAAGAAATTGAAACCCCTAATTTTTCTGCTGGACCTAATCGAACCATAGAGGCTGCTCGATCATGCCCTAAACCTATTTGACTAAATTTTTCTGAGAATGCCGTTATATAATAAGGATTGGCACTGACGATACAGCCTAAGTCGGCTATGCGCTGTACTTGTTCGTCTGTAGAATTGGCAAAGTGAACGATGGTTGTGCGATGATCTTTTCTTGGCTTCTCTTTCATTCTTTCTGCTACATTGTCTAATAGATTTTCTAAACCCAAATCTCCGTTCACATGTACATGTATCTGATAATCTTGATCCCAATATATTTTCATAACCTCTGCTAATTCTTTTGGCGATTGCATCCACTCTCCATGATGGCCATCTAAATAACCATCCTTCATTTGCATTAATTGGGAGACAATGGCGCCATCTGAAAAGAGCTTAATATGCTTATCGAAGAAACGAACTTTGCCATTAGCAGGTAGTCTAGTCGTTACTTCTTGAGAGGCTGCTAAGACACCATCTAAGCCATGCTCGACCACTAGCGATCTTGCTTCTGGAATAAGATAGGTAGACATGGGCGTGCTTTCTGCCCCTAAGACTAGTTGGTATAGTTGTAAAATATCTGGAGTATAGACACCACCTGGTTCATTAAAAGCAGTTACGCCACCGTGATGGAGTAAGGTAATCATTTGTTTTAGACCAGCTACAAAACGTTGTGGATTGGCTAAGTCTGGTAGTACAAGCGGTAATAAATAAGTGAATGCACCATTTTCATAAAAATGCCCTTTCTCTAAATCAACTTGCTCTGCAATCGCTGATCCAGTTGCATTTATTTTTTCTTGATTGACTCCATATTTTTCAATGGCTGCGGTATTCATATAAAATTCATGACAGGATCGATGCCAGATTATTATAGGAATGGTATTACTAAGGTCGTCTAACATTGATCGGTTTAAATCCCCATGAAAATATTGATGATAGCCCCAAGAAAAGAAAGTGGCTTGCGTAGTATGTTGATCTATTGCCTCTTTTAAATATTGGATATATTCCGTTTCATTTTTGGCAGCAGGCCAAGTCTTAGTTGGCAACTCCCAATCTTCTGGAGCGATAACGGGTATAGATAAAGTCAATGCTCCTAGGGTCGGATGCAGATGCTGTTGAATTAATCCAGGCATCAAGGTTTGTTCTTTTAAATATACAACTTGTGTAGCCTCTAGTTGTTGGATGTCTTTTTCTAATCCGATCCATACTATTTTACCGTCTCTTATAGCAATTGCTTCTGCATTGGGTTGCGCCTCTTCCATTGTAAGAATGGTGCCTCCTATGAGTAATAGATCTACTGCCTGTTTTTGAATTACTGGTGGGGAGACTTTTACTATTTCCTTTGTAGTAGAGCAGGTAAACAGGAACAAGCATAATAAAGCGAGATAACTGAGCTGTTTAATTATTGGTATCATTATTTAGATATTTATCAGGCTTTATGGAGAAAGGTAGCATCTTATCGTACCTATGAACAAGATTAACCCAAAGGTGAAGATAAAACATAGCCTACAATTAAAAGCGTAATTTATTATTTAGATTTCAAGGATATTGGTTATCCGCATAGAATGGGTTAATTTTGTCGCTTTCTTGGTAAATCAGAGCAGAGAGTAGAGAAAAGAGGGTAGATTCATTAAATCCAAGAACCCTCCCCAACCTTCCCTTAGAAAGAGAGGGAGTCGTCTGCGATTGAAAAATTCGTTTTGGAGACATATCATATCCTAACTGAAATTTTCAATCGCAGACGTCCCCCCTCTTTTTTAAGAGGAGGTTGGGGGGAGTTCTAGCTCATGTTATTGAAAATGAATCTGTTCTCTACGCTCTCTTCTCCTTTCTTAAAAAATATATTTATGCTAAGTAAACTAGTAGCTAAAGAAAAGAAATCAACAAGAGATGGCTTTGGTGCCGGCTTATTAGAGGTAGGAAAAAAATATCCAAACTCCATCGCCCTTTGTGCAGATTTAGTGGGTTCTCTCAAAATGCAGGCGTTTATTAATGAATTTCCAGACCGTTTTTATCAAGTAGGAATTGCGGAGGCGAACATGATGGGTATTGCAGCAGGTTTGGCTTTATCTGGTAAAATTCCTTTTACAGGTACTTTTGCTAACTTTTCTACGGGTCGAGTGTACGATCAAATCCGCCAATCTATCGCTTATTCTCATAAGAATGTGAAGATCTGTGCTTCTCATGCGGGCTTAACGCTAGGGGAAGATGGAGCAACGCACCAAATATTAGAAGACATAGGTTTAATGAAAATGCT
>CAKZUM010000315.1 GCA_937921525.1 uncultured Saprospiraceae bacterium | reverse complement strand
CATGCTTGTTTATTGTGTGTTTTATAAACACAATGATAGCTATTTTTTTTTGAAATAATAGGGATGTTTTTGTTAATTGTATTACTTGATTTTGAGTCTTTTGGAAGGCTTAATATGCGGTTTAAGTTACAAACTTAAACCATCGACCGTGCGAAGAACTCAGGCTGTGGGAAATAATCCTAAGAATTATTTCTTGCTTGTTTTTATAAAAAAAAGAGTGTAACATTAACTATAGTGCCTTAGGGATAACCTAGATGTTGACACCATGACGTTGACTACGGAACATTGAGATTGACTATGACAACTAAAAGCTAAAGATACCTAGATAAAAGTTATTCCCATAAGCTAGAAACTATGCAGAATCGATGGTTTAAGTTTGTAACTTAAACCTAATATCAAACCTTCTACAATTCTTAAAAAAAACAAACCAATATAAAGACAAAAGATTTCCTGCCTGTTATATAAATCCTTCAATATAAAACACATAAAAATTCCTACTGACTCAACTCCATCTGATTCCGAACCAATTGAAAATAATGATTCCTTCGCATATACAAATCCTGATGCGTCCCCTGTTCAATAATTTCGCCATCCTCGACAACAATAATATTATCCGCATTTACAACGGTATTCAAACGATGCGCTATAATCACAATTGTTTTGTCAGTAAAGGTGTCTTGGATATTATCCATGACTAACATCTCATTATAAGAATCTAGGGCGTTAGTGGCTTCATCTAAAAATAGATATTTGAAATCTTTATAAATTGCTCGGGCAATTAGAATACCTTGTTTTTGCCCTTCACTCAAGCCGCCTCCATGATTGCCAATAATCGTATTATAGGTCATGGGTAGTTGCTCTATAAAAGAATGGATGTTTGCAATTCTAGCAGCTCTTAATAATTTTCTTTTGTCAATTTTTTCACCATCTCCTAATGCAATATTTCTAGCAATGGTATCTGAAAAAATATACCCATCTTGTAAAACGGCACTACAATGGTCTCTCCAAAATCGATCTTGAATATTTTTTAAATCTACATCTCCTACGGTGATCGCTCCTTTTGTTGGCGGATAAAAACCTAATAATAATTTTAGCAAAGTACTTTTTCCACTACCGCTCGACCCTACTATGGCAGTCGTTTGTCCTTCTGGTATAACGAGATTAATTTGCTTTAAAACTTCTGGAGAATTAGGCCCATTATAATTGAAGCTAACATCCTTTAGTTCTAAATCTCCATAGTCTGGAAGTACATCTAACTTATTAATAGAATCCTCTTCTAAGTCTCTGCTATGAATTTCATTCATTCGCTGCACACTTATTCGGGCATCTTCGGACATAATAGCAAACTGTACTAATTGCTCTACGGGTCCATTTAACTGGCCTATAATATATTGAATCGCAACTAATACGCCTATCGAAAATTCATGGTTTATAACAGCACTTGCGGCGATGACGGTGATTAAAATATTTTGCGTCTCTGTAATTAGAGAAGCCCCAACTCGCTGCTGCTGATTAATTTTTAAAAATTCTGTCCTAGTAATATATAATTTTGATTGTACTCCCTCCCAATTCCAACGCTTTTGCCGCTCTGCGTTATGCAACTTTATATCTTTCATGCCGCTAATCATTTGGACTAAAGCACTTTGATTAGCAGTAGCATGTTCAAAGCGTTTGGCATCTAGATTTCGCCGCCTGCCCATACAGTAATATAGCCACAAGATATATAGGGTAACGCCAACTGAAAAAATCAAAAATATTTTTAGACTATAGATCAATAGAATAATACCAAAGACCACAAAACTGGCAACAGAAAAAATAGCATGAATCGCATAGGAAGTAAGGAACCTTTCTATCCGCTCGTTATCTGAAATCCGTTGTAGCAAATCTCCCACAAAATGAGAATCAAAAAACCGCAATGGCATCCGAGTCAATTTAAGTATGAAGTCGGACATCAAATTAAGGTTCACTCTCACCCCAATATGTACCACTATAAGCCCCCTAAACCACTCTGCTGCTAGTCGAGTAATAAACAATACCATTTGGGCAATAAGCACTAGCCAAATAAAACTAAGCTGCTTATTATCTACCCCCACATCAATTAAGGATTGAATCAAGAAAGGGGAAATTCCTTGAAGAATAGATACCAGAAAAACGCCTAATCCTAATTGTAATAGTAACGCTCTATATTTTTTGACCCGATCGAATAAATATCCTAAACCACTACTTTCTTCTTCCCCCTCCTCTCTGTCAAAATCAGAGGTAGTTTCTAACATTAATAACACCCCACTGTCAAGTCCAAATTGCTGTGGAACTGCCCAGTGCTTGATAAATTTTTCTTTGGTAATTTTTTCTAATCGAGTGGCAGGATTACCGACCATTACATGAGTATCGGTAGCTTCATAAACAACTACAAAGTGATTGTTATCCCAATGGGCGATTGCAGGCAAAGGCATATCATCTGCCAAGCGATCGTAGGGAACCGAGGCAGCAAGCGTTTTTAATCCTATTTGTTCAGCAGCATCGCTGATACCCAATAGGGAAACGCCATTTCTATTTAGATAGGTAAGTTCTCGTAAGTAATCTAAGGAGTAATATTGACCGTGGTATTTTGCAACCATACGCAAGCAGGCTGCGCCACAATCCATCAAGTCATATTGCTCATAAAAAGGGAATTTTTTCACTAGTACGAAATCAAGTTTATTGGGGGTATTTCGTCTCTCATAATAAATTTTTAGTCCTTCCTAAAAAATATTTAAGAAAATAAACTTGTCTATTTTCTTCCCCCTTCGTTTTAAATATTGCGACGCTTATTAATAATAGATCATGTATTAATTTGTGAATACATGTTGTATTCAGTAGATGAACTTAATTTAGTAATTGCATAAAATTAAATTGCTAATTTTATACAATTATAAAAGTCATTCAATTTTGATCTACAAATGGCAATGGAGCATATTAACGATTCTAGCATTAGTTTTAGTCTAAACTAAAATAGCAGAAGCGTCATTGCACGAGCATACATATATTAATTATAATAAATTGATTAACAGGTGGTTATCTTCTAGCGGTGTGCTTAATATTGCCCAACAACTATGCCGATAAACATAAATATAATGTTTTTATATTAATTGGTAGCATTGAATCTTATTTCGGTAGGTTAAATTAATTATTCGGTATAAAGCGATCTAATTGAATCTACTTAATAATATTTGAATAAATTTTAATATCTACCCT
>CAKZUM010000314.1 GCA_937921525.1 uncultured Saprospiraceae bacterium | reverse complement strand
AGAAACGAATGGATCTATTGTTTGTCCATCTACCGCTAATGGAATTGTGGGCATCAAACCGACAGTAGGATTGATTAGTCGATCTGGAATAATTCCGATTTCTTTTACGCAGGATACGCCTGGCCCAATGGCCCGTACGGTTAGGGATGCAGCGATATGTTTGGGAGCGATGGTCGGCATAGATTCTAGCGATTCCAAAACCTTATTAAACGAAGGAAAGACCTATACCGACTATACACAATTTTTAAATAAAAATGGTTTAGCAGGCAAGCGGATTGGCCTATACACACAGCCACTAGGAAAGGTAAAAGAAGTAGATGCTATTTTAGAAAAGCAAGTCGCCTATCTCAAAAGTCAAGGTGCCACAATTATCGAAATCGACCAAATAGGTACTTCGGAAGTAGGACAATTATCTTTTAATGTAATGCTTTTTGAATACAAGGATGGACTAAATAAATACTTTGCTTCACTCGGCGAGAAGGCCCCTATTAAAAATTTAGACGAATTAATTGCCTTCAACAAAGTTGATCCTATAGAACTCCAACACTATGGTCAAGAATACCTAATAATGGCAAATGAAAAAGAAGGTTTGGATTCTGATGCTTATAAAGAGACGCTCCAAAATATGTTGGCAGGTAGTCAAAAAAATGGTTTAGATAAAGTACTACAAGCGCATCAATTGGATGCGATCATCGCCCCAACTGGTGGGCCCGCTTGGAAGACAGATTGGGCAAATGGGGATTCTTTTCATATTGGCAGTTCTTCTCCTGCTGCTAGAGCTGGCTATCCAAATATTACGGTGCCTATGGGTTTTGTTGGTGCGCTTCCTGTGGGGCTTTCTTTTTTTGGTGCGGCTTGGAGTGAGCCGCAGTTGATTGAAATGGCGTATGCATTTGAGCAGGGGACGATGGTTCGTCGGACGCCTGAGTTTTTGGAGGAGTGAGTGTCGGGGGTTCTAGAAATCATAAATCAGAGTTCATAAATCATACATCATAAATCTACCTAATTAGCAGATTTATGATGTATGATGTAAAATATATGATTTATGATTTTCTCGAACTTAATACTTTATTAAGGCCGAATAACCATTAACCGCTTAGTAGCAATTGGGTTTCCTTTTTCATTCACAAGGCTATACAAGTAAGTTCCTTTTCGGAGTTTAGAGACATCCCATTTGATAGTTTTAAAGCCGCTTAATTGATAGGATTTTTCCATAATAGGCACACCTAATATATTGAAAATTTTCATAGTATACCGAGCAGGCGGTAAATTAGAAAACTCAAAACGCACATCATTAATCGCAGGATTCGGATAGGCATAAATATCAGGCTTGCCAGTAGTGTTTCGCATAGTGGACGTAGGGTCTGTTACGATATAATTGATAGATGCCGCATTCACCCCATCTGGTTTCATCGTAACCGTAGCGACTGGCATACTTGTTTCGTTACTATAGAAATGGTAAGATAGTTTGATTTGCTCTTTTGGAAATCGAGTTGTGTACATTTCATCTGTTATATCTCGCCAAGGAAACAGACCTACCTTTACTTCTAGTCGAGTTTTTATAGCTGTAATTCTACGTTCCCGAACGACCTCAAAAGAATTATCTGGTAAGACCAAATGTCCCCAAGCATCTATTTCCTGACTCCTTTCAATAGAGCTCACAAAGCGAACAGAATCAGGCAAGATAGGTAGTGAATATAACAACGTAATAGGTAATTTATTAGCAGCTAATGTACTTGTAAACTGGCCGCTTGTATTAGCTATGTCGCCATAAGCCATCGGTGTTTTTAAGGTAACAAAAGCAGGATCATAAGTCGTCTGCATTTCTATTCCCAAACCATAAGGATCAACTCCATTAGTACCAACTAATTTTAATTCATTTTTATGTAGATGGTAATAATTTTCAATGCCAGATAAATCTTCGATCTTAATATCTGCATTAGGAAACAGAAAATCTCCTTTATACTGTGCTACTTTTTTGACTACTACTTTTTTAGAAAAAGCAGATTGTAGATCCATAAAATCCCAATCTTGTTGTCCTTCCTCGGAGAAGATGGCAATGCCTTCTGGTAAATTATCGCTTGCTAAAATTACGGTATCTCCAATCTTGGGTAAAATGTCATTGTTGATGACTGGTTGGGCTTGTAGTGTTGTGTAGGAGAAAAAGTAAAAGCATATTATTAGGCTTGCACATATATTGAACAACTTTAGATCATTAGTTATTCGATCTAAAAAGTGTCGGACACCTTCGGAGGTGTCCGACACTTTAGCTACTCGGATCGCCGAAGTTTGTAACTTCGATGTAGTGGGATAATCGTATGGCATAGAGGTTACAAACCTCGACGATCCAAAAATAAATAGGCTTGACCTAGAAATACATTTAAGGTTGTTAGATAAATGATTTTTTAAAGTACTTACAAAATAGTTATTAATAGCTACTTCCGAATGAGCATCACTGACACTGCTTCGCTGAGTTGAAGTGTTTAATGTACTGGAAAATTGTTGTAGTTCTTTATTCATCATTATCAATCTAATTTATCTTTCCACGTTTTTATCTCGCAACTTCTCGTTTGCTAAATCTTACATTATAGTTTATATATCTTACATCATAAATCTGCTAACTAGACAAAATCAGATGGATTTATGATGTATGATATATGATGTAAGAATTATGATTTTCACACATTACGCAGTCTAGGTCTGGTCGTTTAACGATACCCCAACTGCAACTGCACAAATTTTTGATATTCCCCACTTTGATCAAATAATTGCTGGTGCGTTCCACGCTCGGCAATTACCCCATCTTTTAGGACAATAATTTCATCTGCATATTGAATCGTAGAGAGTCGATGTGCAATAATAATGGTCGTTCTATCTTTCATCACTCTTTGCAAGGCAGTTTGTACAAGCTGCTCCGATTCTGAATCTAAAGCAGACGTAGCTTCATCTAAAATCAAGATTGGTGGATTCCGCAAAATTGCTCTCGCAATCGTTAATCGTTGTCGCTGTCCACCACTCAATTTCTTTCCACTATCTCCTATATTACTTTGATACGCCTCTTGCGTTTGAATAATGAATTCGTGCGCATTGGCAGTCTTCGCAGCGTTTATCACGTCCTTCTCTGATACCTCTGCTAATCCGAAAGCAATATTATTGAAAATCGTGTCATTAAACAACACTGGTTCTTGAGAAACTACCCCTATTTGGGTACGTAAAGTGTGGAGAGAGATATTTTTTATGTTAATACCATCAATTTCTATTTCACCAGCACTAGCATCATACAATCTCAACAGCAAATCCACTAAGGTAGTCTTGCCAGATCCTGATGCCCCAACGATAGCAATCACCTTTCCTTTGGGTATATCTAGATTAATTCCTTGTAACGCAGGTCGGTCACTATTAGCATACTTAAAAGAAACAGCCTTAAAGGCTATTTTATGTTTAAAAGTATCCATTTTAACAGGATTTTTTATCGTAGTAATCCCTTGTTCCACACACAAGATACGATCAATTCTCTCAACCGCCGCCATTCCTTTTTGAATATTATAAAAAGCAGCGGAAAAAGCTTTGGTAGGTTGGCTGACATTGAAAAAAGCTAATAGGAAAGCTAAAAAAGATTCCGCTCGTAATTCTCCAGAAAAAACCAAACCCGATCCATACCATAATAAGATAGCTACCATTGTTATACCTAAAAACTCGGATAAGGGAGAAGACAAATCTCGCCGCCATAATAACTTGGTTAATAGGTCTCTATACCTATTATTTTCTTTTTCAAATTGCTTAGATTGAAATGGTTCTGCTCCAAAACTTTTAATAATACGTAGTCCTGACAAGCTTTCTTCCAATTTAGAAATGATATTCCCCAAGGTATCTTGCACTTTCGCAGACTTTCGCTTCAAGGTTTTTCCAATTCCTCCTATAATTACGCCTGTAAAAATCATTAAGACAAAAACGAATAAAGTCAAAGGAGGACTGATATATAATAAAAAGATCAAACTACCAAGAATAACTAATGGTTCTCGGAATACCGTCACTAGTACATTAAAAATACTCCATTCAACTTCTTGTACATCCGTAGAAATTCGAGCAATCAAATCGCCTTTTCGTCTTTCCGTCAACCACGCTAAATCCATTGCCAATACTTTTTCAAATAATTGCTGCCGAATATCTCGCACCATGCCATTCCGCACAGGCGCCATAAAAAACATGGATAAGTAGCGAAATAGATTTTTAAAAAAGAAAATGAGTATAATGCCTATACAAACATAGATCAATGTGCCACTTTTCCCTTTTTCAGCAATCAAGACACTTAATTGAAAATTGGCATAATTTCTCAGCCCATCCAAATCCCAAGAAAAAACAGGCTCATCCAATATGGGTTGTTCTAAACCAAATAGAATTTGTAAGAAAGGAATAATCGCTGGAGCACTCACTACCGTAAATACAGCCGTAAGGATATTACATAGGATGCTTATTAGAATCAGCTTCTTGTATTTGCGGGCATATTGTAGTAATCTCCAAAAACGAGTCATTTAATGATTCTTATAATTTTGTTGTGCAATTTAAATCAGCTATTTAGCCTCAAAACTTGGTCTTTTCTGCCTCTTTTTAAGGAAAGAAATGGAAAGCTTCAAATATAAGTCTTCCTTTTTTGATATTTTTGCACTTTTTTAACGTCTTTACAACATACTTTATTAGATTAATGTATTTGCCAGCATTACTGGATATTTTAAAGAGCAGAGAATAGAGATAGATTTCGTTTAAAAAATGACAAAATTTCGTTGTTTTTTAAACGAAATACGTCTCTACTCTCTCTTCTAAACAATGTCCAGTAGGTATTAACGCATATTAGCTTAGTCCATTTGCATTGAAAATCAGTAAGTTCTCAATAAGCAAATGATTAAATAAGGATCAATTTCCTAAAATAAGTACTCTGTTTGATGCAAGGGTATTACCCATTTTCTCCTTTACTCATTGAAAATTTACGAAAATCACTATTAAAAACATATGACTCTTTTATTTCTTTTCTTTTTATTATCCATCGCATTTTCTTTTTTATGCTCCATTTGGGAGGCTGTTTTACTGAGTATTACCCCTTCTTATATCAATAGACAAATGCAAGATGGCACCCCCATTGGTGCTCAACTAGAAGAATATAAAGAAGATATTGACCGACCTCTTTCTGCTATTTTGACTTTGAATACGATTGCCCATACGGTAGGTGCTATTGGAGTAGGTGCTCAAGCAGGAAAAGTATTTGGCGCAAATAATTTATCCCTAGGCCCAATAAGTTTATCTTATGAATCCTTGATCGCTGGGGGAATGACCTTAGCCATATTGATACTATCAGAGATCATCCCTAAAACAATAGGTGCTAATCTTTGGAAGCAGTTAGCCCCCTTCACGATGAAGAGCTTAAAACTACTTATGTGGATATTAGCTCCTTTTATTTGGTTAAGCCAGTTGATTACCAAGAATCTGAAGAGTGATAAAAATAAAAGTGTATTCAGTAGAGCAGATTTATCAGCCATGACGACTGCCAGTGTAGAAAGTGGTGTATTAGCAGAAAGTGAATCTACTATTATCAACAATCTACTAAAGTTTGAAGAAGTAGCTGTCAGAGATATTATGACCCCTAGGACGGTCATGAAACGAGCAAAAGAAGATCAAACTTTAATGGATTTTTATAAAAATAATCAACCACTACAATTTTCTAGAATTCCTATTCATGGAGATTCCGTAGATGATATTACGGGGATTGTTTTGAAGGATGATATATTACAACATCTGGTAGAAGATGAGGATAACAAGCAATTAAAAGAATTGCGAAGGGACGTGTTGACAGTTAGTGATAGCGAGCCACTGCCAAAATTATTTGAAACGCTAACAGAAAAGCGACATCATATGGCCATCGTTGTAGATAGCTATGGTACTTTGGTCGGTATCGTTTCTATGGAAGATGTCTTTGAAACGCTACTGGGTCTAGAAATAACAGATGAATCTGATGGCGAAGCGGATTTGCAAGCTTTGGCTAGAAGGAAATGGGAAAAGCGGGCTAAGAGTCGGGGGATTATTGAGTAAAGTTATTCTAGCTGCTATTTTAATATTCGAAAAAAGGGATTCAAGTAACAAAGCTTGAATCCCTTTTTTTATGGAATCTTTTGACAAGTTTATCCAAAGACTAAAAGTAGTTGATCCTTTTAACTTCAAACTCAACTTCAAATTATGACGTTGACCTTAAAATAGGCTGTCAACATCTCGTTTTGAGGTTGAAGTTGAGATTGAATTTGAAATTTTTAAAAAACAACTTTCAATCATCTGGATAAACTTGTCAATCTTTTGCTATCTTTAGGTAAATCTAATACACCTATATACGATGGCAAAAAAGAAAACACACAACAAAGAGGGCAATCTCTATGATAAAATATTCAAAGAGAATGCCGAGCAACTTTTCTTACCTTTAGTCGAAGAACGACTTCAAATCAAGATTAAATCTTTCCAACCCTTGCAAGAAAAATTGCAGACAACGATTGAAAG
>CAKZUM010000313.1 GCA_937921525.1 uncultured Saprospiraceae bacterium | reverse complement strand
CTTTTCGCTATACCATCACCCACGCAGAAGATACAATTGTATCAGGAGTGTTAGAACGTTTAGAAGAACAACTGACTTTATTAAATTTAAGTGCAGGAAATTATGCTATCGAATTAAGAAATGAATTAGGTATTACTACTCGACAAGACATTGAACTCTTAGCCTATCCAGTTATCAATATGTCATTTTCTACTACCGATTATAATGGATTTTCAGTAAGCTGTGCAGAAGCTACAGATGGTAGCATCACCGTTGATTTTGATAATACTACATCAATTAAAGACTTTAGATGGAGTAATGGAAGTCTGAACCCAACAATAGATAACATAGGAGTAGGCTTATATACAATGAGCGTTTTTGATGATAATAATTGTGTTCACTTAGATAGTATTCGTTTGACAGCCCCCTTACCATTGGAAGTAGATTTAATGACTACTTCGCCATTATGTTTTGGGGATGAACTTGGACAAGTGCAGATACAAGATATACGAAATAATACTGGGCATATAGATTTTTCCTTAGATGGTGCGGTATATGACCCGCTTCCAGAATTACCATTTACGATTGATTTGCCTCCTAATACCTACCCTTTTGTGATACAAGATGAAAATGATTGTCAGTCTATTACTGTTTTTGATATTGAGAATGCAGAGGAACAAGTCATCGAATTAGGAGCAAATCAAACACTAACATTAGGAGAGGAAATTCAACTACGGCCAGTATCTAATTTTGAAATTTTTAGATATGATTGGTCAGCAGATGTACCTATAAAAGGATGTGTAGATTGCCACGAGTTGGATTTTCAACCAACAGAAAGCGGTACTTACCAATTGACAGCTTATGATGAAAATGATTGTAGTAGTCAAGACAAAATTACCTTATTGATCGAAAAGAAAAATCAAATCTACCTACCAACTGCTTTTAGTCCTAACGGAGACGGATGGAATGATAATTACCAAGTGTATTTGGGTAGTGCCACACAAGAGGTCATAGTTTTCCAAATTGCCGATCAAAGAGGTAGACTGCTATATGAAGCAAACAACTTTCTACCCAACGATTACATCATACATTGGGACGGTACATTTAAAGGAAAGCATTTATTACCAGATACTTATGCCGTTTTTGTAAAAATATTACTCATAGATGGGACAGAAGAACAGTTGGTGCAAACCTTCAATTTATTGCGTTGATATTTAATATCTAGGGGATAAAGATCGCTCATTTTTAAGTTATAAATATATAAGTCAAGGAATAGCTAAAACATTTGCTTTAGTTGCATTTTGTTTCTATAATATGTCTACCTTTGTCGCTTTATTTAAAGAACTTTTTGATTCTACTTTGATGCTATTCGGCACATAAGCCTGAACTCCCCCCGACCCCCTCTTAAAAAGAGGGGGAGGCGTCTACGATTGACAATTTCGTTTATTATATGTAAGTCCTAAAACGAATCTTTCAACCGCAGACGTCTCCCTCCCTTTTAAGGGAGGGGTGGGGAGGGTTCATGCGAATGCTGAATAGTCAAGTTTACCTATAAAGCATGAGCGACTCTATTAAACATGAATGCGGTATAGCAATGATCCGCTTATTAAAGCCAATCTCTTACTACCATAAAAAATATGGAACAGCATTGTATGGTGTTAATAAATTGCGCTTACTCCTACAAAAACAGCGAAATAGAGGCCAAGACGGTGCGGGCATGGCAACGATCAAGTTAGATCCACAGCCCGGCAACCGCTATATTAGTAGGAAACGGAGTGCCTCTAAAAACTATTTGGATGATTTATTTAAAGGTGTGTACAATCATTTTAAAGGGTTGACACCAGAACAACTGAATGATCCTGAATGGTTAAAAGCTAATAAACCCTATATAGGAGAGTTATTACTGGGGCATCTACGTTATGGAACACACGGAGATAATACTATTGAAACTTGCCACCCTTTCTTAAGACAAAATAACTGGATTAGCAGAAACCTAGTATTGGCAGGTAATTTCAATATGACCAATGTAGATGAATTGTTTAAACAATTGGTGAAGTTAGGACAATACCCAAAAAGAAAGTCAGATACGGTTACTGTATTAGAAAAAATTGGACACTTTTTGGATGATGAAGTACAGCGGCTTTTCAATTGGCATAAACCTGATGGACATACCAACCAAGAAGTTAATGAATTGATCTTTGAAAACTTGGATGTCCTCCGACTGTTGAGACGAGCTTGTAAGAAATTTGATGGAGGTTATTCCATTATGGGATTGATAGGCCATGGAGATGCTTTTGTCATCAGAGATCCCGGAGGTATTCGACCAGCTTTTTATTATAAAGATGATGAGGTAGTGGTGGTGGCTTCCGAGCGACCAGCAATTCAGACGGCCTTTGATATTCATTTTTCTAAAATAAAAGAACTAAAAAGAGGTCATGCGCTTATTGTTAAAAAGAGTGGGAAAATAATTGAGGAACCGTATATCAAACTGAAACCTTCCACGCCTTGTTCTTTTGAGCGAATTTATTTTTCTAGAGGTACAGATAGAGATATTTATTTAGAAAGAAAACAACTAGGCGAGCAGTTGACAGAATCAGTCATGAAGGAAGTGGATTATGATTTTGAAAATACTGTTTTTTCTTTTGTCCCCAATACTGCGGAATCTTCTTTTTATGGATTAGTAGATGGGGTGTATAAATGTCTGAATAATAAAAAGAAAGAGCAGATTCTTAAACTAGGGAATAAAATAACGCCTAAGAAATTAGAGAAAATATTATCACTCCAACCAAGAGTAGAAAAAACAGTAGTCAAAGATGCCAAGCTTAGAACCTTTATCGCAGACGATGCCTCTAGAGGAGAGATGGTGGCACACGTATATGATGTGACCTACGGAATCATTAACAATGAGGTGGACACATTAGTCTTAGTCGATGATTCTATTGTAAGGGGAACAACCTTAAGAGATAGTATCTTAAAAATAGCAGCTCGCTTGCGACCAAAGAAAATAATCGTTGTATCTTCTGCCCCGCAAATTCGCTATCCAGATTGCTACGGTATTGATATGTCTGTCATTGGCAATTTCGTTGCTTTCAAAGCATTGATTGCTTTAATAAAAGAAAACGGAAAAGAAGATATTCTTCAGGAAGTTTATAAAAAATGTAAGAAACAAGAGCATGCTCCAAAGAAGAAAATCAAGAACTATGTGAAGGAGCTATATGCCTTATTTTCTTATGAAGAAGTGTCGGATAAAATTGCAGAAATTGTTACTCCTAAAGAAATTAAGCCTAAAGTGAAAGTCATTTACCAAACAATTGAGGGACTACACAAAGCTTGCCCAAGAAATAAAGGAGACTGGTATTTTTCTGGAGATTATCCTACACCTGGTGGGAATCGAGTGGTGAATATGGCATTTATCAATTATATGGAGAATAAGAATGTGCGGGCGTATTAGTTTGTTTGGAATAAGAGCATTAATAATAGAGAATTGAGATCGCTTTGCTGAGAAAATAGAGTAAATCTTATCTAATTTGGCGTATTATCATTCCTAAATCATAGTCGAAGATAATAAATAGTAAATAATTTAATTTTAATTCTTATTTTGAATCGAATAAAATCTAAGGAACGAGGGATAAATAAAATTTACAATTTAAAATGAAGATTTTTTGCTTTAGACAATTTGAAAAAATGAGATTTTATCTGGTATAAATGAACATTTTTTCAAAGCAGTATAAAGGACAAAAGACCATTTTAAATGTAAAAGTTATTTGTGCGTCGTTCCATAGGTCACATAAGTAGGACGCACGCTATGTGGTCTATGTACCTATGTGGTAAAATACAACCCTAGCTTTGTCAGCCTAGTTTTATCAAGCTGCTTCATTCCTAATTTTGTGGTTCAACTAATATCTACTGTCTGGATAAACTTGTTCTTTTGTGGTTAAAAAAAATATTACGGCTTTATTGTGGTAGGTATCTACAAAAAAAAGTAGACTAAAACATATAGTTTCAGCCTACTTAAATCGGATTAGATCCTTAGTTTTTGTTAAATCAGTTTTTGAAATGACCTCCAGGTTGTGGAGGTGCTTTCGTTTTGTTCTTTCAAATTAAATAGAACGAATTTGAAATTTAGGTGTTGGTAATAAGAGTAAAAAGCTAGAATTATAATTTGTGTGTTGTTGTATGCTTTATGTAAAGGCAAACAATATGCCAAATATTATAATTTTTACTAATATTTAAAATAAAAATTAATTTTCTTTGAATATTTTTAGTGGATTTTTCAAATAATAGATACCTCATTTATATGGCTAGAATATTAGGAATAGATTATGGCACTAAAAGAGTAGGTATTGCGACTACAGACCCCCTTCAGATTATTTCTTCTGCGCTAACAACCGTTGCCACCAAAGATATTTTCACCTTTTTAGAGAAATATATAGCAGAAGAGGAGGTGGAGTGCATTGTAGTGGGGGAACCTATGCACTTAGATGGTACTCCTGCACAGATTGCGCACTTAGTTGTTGGGTTTGTTAGAAAATTGAAAGAAAAATACCCTGCTATTAAGATTGCTATGCAAGATGAGCGATATACTTCCAAAGAAGCACAAGCTATTATTCTAAAAAGTGGAGCAAAAAAGAAGAAACGTCAAGATAAATCGTTAATAGATAAAGTGAGTGCGGCTTTGATTTTGCAGGCATATATGGATAAGTTGTAATTAGACTTATTACTTTTCAAAAGAATTCCCTTGACATGAAAATCTCAAAAAAATTTAAAGACAGTTTATTAAAGGCCTCTTCTTTGATAGCTGTGCTTTGGGTGATACATATATTTCAATTTATTACTACTATAGATTTAGGATTTTTAGGTATTTATCCAAGACACTCTTGGGGTTTAAAAGGTATTATTACTGCGCCCTTAATCCATGCTGATTGGCATCATTTGATTTCTAATTCTGTCCCTTTATTGGCTTTAGGCACGACCACTTTTTTCTTTTATGAGCGGGTGGCATTGCGTAGTTATTTGATGATTTATTTATTGACGGGGACAACGGTATGGATATTAGCACGGGATGTTTTCCATATTGGGGCGAGTGGTGTGGTGTATGGTTTGGTGTCTTTTATTTTTTGGAATGGTATTTTTAGAAAGAGTTTACAATCTATCGTCTTAGCGCTGATCGTTACTTTTTTATATAGTGGTTATTTTGCGGGCATCCTCCCCAATCAAGAAGGAATCTCTTGGGAGAGTCATTTATTGGGAGGGCTAGTTGGGATATTTGTCGCATACTATTTTAAAGAAGAAATAGAATTATCAGAAAGAATAGAACCAGCTTCGTGGGAATTAGAACCCGATAAAACTGCTGCCTTTTTTCTGGATAGAGATACTTTTGAAAAAACGAAAGCGGAACGTTTAAGAGAACAACAAGAGAAATTGGACGAAAATAATAGTACTGGCTGGTATACTTCTAAT
>CAKZUM010000312.1 GCA_937921525.1 uncultured Saprospiraceae bacterium | reverse complement strand
CATCGACGAGGCTTTTCAACATGAGCAAAAGGGAAAGATTCGGGGAATCTTTATCTTTTGTGAACCGCTTGCGGACGGGATGCCAAAAGGAAAAATAACAAGTAGAAGAATGTACATTTATTATTGAACCATTTCTTAGATATGCCAAATCTTCCAGATTTGGCATATCTATAAACAAGACAACTTTTGGTTTATTCTGTCTAAAAAATATCTAGTAAGGTAGGCGCAAGTACCAGTTTTTTTTTATCATTGCAAACGTTTTAAGTCTATCAAACACTAGTTAAAAAACTCAGATGGATAAATCATTGCAAAACACGGTAAAAAGGCTAGATAAAAAGCTGGTTGATCTTTTTGAAGACTTAAAAGACTATACGGATAATTCCTTAAATAAATCCCCCTCAGAAGCTTGGTCTGTATTAGAAATCATGCAACATCTTATGCTTGCAGAACGCCAATCCATTACCTATGTAAAGGAAAAAATGGAAGATGGATTTGCATTCGATCAAGCAGGAATGGGAGCTCATTTCCGTTCTTTCTTATTAAATATAGCACTTTCTTTACCTTTTAAATTTAGCGCACCTTACTCTATTGGCAAAGATGCTTTTCATAATAACACTACTTTTTGGGAGGTAGTCAAAGAGTGGAGGGAAAGCCGAAGTCAGTTAAAAGATTTTTTAAACAACCTACCACCAGAAGCAGTCCAACAAACATTGTATAAACATCCCAGAGTAGGTCAGTTGACGGTCAGTGGCATGTTGTCCTTTTATGAAAAGCATTTTGATCGGCATTTAAAGCAGATTCGGAAGACCTTAAAGGCTATTGATGCAGTGAAACAGATATAAGTTTTATTGACTTAGACTTGGTAAGTTTTTAAAACTTCCCAAGTCTGCCTTTCTAAACCAAATTTTCCTCGAAAAGTCTAATAGTGTATAAATACTACCATATATAGAAATATTGTCTATAAATAGTTGACAAAAGCACTTTTTTTTCATATTTTACCCTCCTTATATATTTTAATTTTTGTCCCACCTTCCGATTAAGTATTAATAAAAAAACTTCAAGCTCAATTTCAACTCCAACTTTAAAAACGAGATGTTGACATTCGAGATTTAGTAACCTCATTTTCATCATCGACTTCAGGCTCAAAACCTGAAATTGACAGTCATTTTCAAGGTCAACGTCCTATTTTGAAGTTGTGATTGAATTTGTAGTTGAAGTTGAATTTCCCTTTATTTTGCAAATATTATAAACCATGAATCAAGTGATACCTCGACTGTTGGTGTGTATCTGTCTATTACTTACCTATACCCTTTCTGCCCAAACAATTCTCAATACTAGTAACTCAGGTGAAAAGTATTTTAGCTGTGATGGTACCTATCAAGATGATGGGGGGAGTTCCATTTATGCTACTAGCTATGATGTCAATAATGACAATAACCCAGATTTTCTTTGTTGGACTTTTTGCCCAACGCATCCGATCAACGAAGGGATTCGACTAGTTTTCACCGAATGGGATGTCGTAGATCCCGAAGATGTTTTCCGTATTAGGGATGGTAAAATTGGCGCATGTGATCATGCACTTCCAGCAGAATTGTCCCCTTTAATTGGAGGAGATAATTACGGATTTACAGGGACAGCTGCCTCTGGCTTTGATGGGAGTGCAGGTGGCACTTATGCCTATGGCGGCGGCGGATGGATAGAAGCTAGTCCAAGCAATGAATCTGGTTGCTTGACGATAGAATTTCGACCAGATGGGGATGGCAACAAAGGAACTGGCTTTACCATTGAGGTAGAATGTATTCGAGAAGAAGGCCCATCAGATTTGTTTGTCTCAGAATTTTATAGTGACTGTGATAAAAATCTATACGTTGAATTATATAATCCAACGGATGCGGTCATTGATCTAGATGGCACCAATAACGATTTCACACTTAGACGACAAAATGGAACTACTTACGGAACTGGCGCCTATGAAGTGGATTTGCGTGGAAGCATTCAACCACATAGTACTTTCGTGGTATGTAAAAGAAATAGTAATAGTACCATTACCAGAAGTTGCGATCAAAGTGTCGATCCATTTGGCAATAATGGGAATTTGTTCCCTTGGAGAAAATGCAATGAAGCTTTTGGTTTATTTCAAAATGGCCACCTTATAGATGCTGTGGGAGATGGGACTACAACTGCATCAGGTACGGGTATAACCGTAGCAGGAATAGCAAATGTCAGCAAAGACTTTACATTAATTCGGAAAAAGCACATTACAAAAGGTAATTATAATTGGTCTAGTTCAGCAGGTACAACAGAGTCCAATTCAGAATGGTTGTTGGTACCAAATGGTAGTTTTAAAAATCTTGGAAAGCACGTCTATGGCAATCAAGGCATCTTCATTTCAGAATTTAGCGGCCATGATGCGAAGGAGGCTTATATTGAAATTTACAATAGTACCAATGCTGTTTATGACCTCAGTAATATTGATGTTATTTTAGCTAAGAACGAACAAGATTGGGGGGCAACTGCACCAAGCGGCACACCAGATTATAGTGGTGGCTGGACCCAAGCTAGTTCCAATGCCCACATATTATCCCTCCAAGGCTTATTATATCCGGGAGCGGTATATGTGATTAGCAATGCAGGATCAAGTCCTTCTATACAATGTCAAGCTGATCTGATTTTAAATCAATCAAGCAGTGCTGGACAAAGTGCTTTACAATTAATGAACGGGAATGATGCTATCGGTATTTTTATGAATCACGTATTAGTGGATGTTGTAGGAGTTCCCGGTAGTAATAGAGCGCATACCGTTGATAGAAATTCTTCTGCCACAGATCGTTTTATTATTGTAAGAAATTCTGGTATTCAAGTGGGAAATTGTGATTTTGTAGATTCAAGTGCAGGATGGGGAGAATGGAAGTTACAGGACTTACAAGATTATAGTTTATTAGGTGCTCATAATAAAACAGCGGAAGCTTGTTTTCAAAATCTGTTGATTTCAGAATACATGAATGGGTATCATACAACTGCTGTTGGTATTACCAATAAATCTACTAATACAATCGACCTTTCTCAATTTAGCTTAAAGATGGCTTCAAATGGCCAAGGTTGGGGGAATACAGATATTGAATTTCCAAGTAGTACCATGCTTGCACCAAATCAAGAATTTGTTGTGTACCAAACAATGGACGCAGATCCATTTACTGCTGTGGCGACTAATTTAAAAATGAAAACTACTCATTTTATCAAAAGTGATGGTAGTAAATATTTGAATCTTGATGACGCCATAGGACTTTATCAAAAAGATGGCGCATTACTAGACATAGTTGGCGATCAAAATAGTTCCAACAACGGTGTTGGCTATCCTGTAGCTGGCGTCAGCAATGCTTTATCTCATAATACCTTGCGAAGAAAAAGTGCCATTGCTTATGGCAATACAGAACCAATGGGTTCATTCGGCACGTGGAAAACTAACTCAGAGTGGTTGGTTATCAATAGTAGAAATATTGAAGGATTCGGAACAGCTACTTTGGTAGATGAAATACCGGGTATTACCTATGATTTATTTGTAGAAACAAGTGCCTCCTGTGAAGGAACGGCAACGGCTAAAGTAAGATTTGAGTTACTAGGTGGTACGGCCCCTTTCAGTATGCAGGTAGATGGGCAAGAGGTCGTGGAAGGAACGATTGATTTAATAAATGGTGAATACTCGTTGTCTATCGTGGATGCTTATGGTATCAGATATAATACACCCATTGAAATTAATGCACCACTCAGTCCTGCAATTACAGCGATTGTTCAAACGCTACAAGCACCCTCTTGTATAAGTAGTGCCGATGCTTCCGCAACTATTGTTTCTGAGGATGTAGATCTAACTTACTTGTGGGCAGATGGCGCTACTACAGCAACCAATAATCAACTAGCCGCTGGTAATCATACCGTCACCGTCACTAATCAATTTGGATGTGAAAGTATTTTAGAAGTAGCGATTGCTGCTGGCACCGGCGTTAATGCGTCTTTGCAGATGATGCAAGCTCCATCTTGTACAGGTAATAGAGATGGCGTGGCAAGTGTCACTTCTACAGATACTAATTTAAGCTATGCTTGGTCTGATGGAACTACTACCGCTACCAATAATCAATTAGCTGCTGGAGAGCATAGCGTGACTGTAACAAATGCAGCGGGATGTGCTCAAGTAATAGCCGTCAGTATGGACGCACCAGCTTCGATTAGTGCCACCTCAAATTTACTTACAAACTTAACTTGTGCAGACGCCAATGATGCAAACGCAAGTGTAATAGCAACAGGCGGAACTGGTGCATATCAATATGCTTGGAGCAATGGCAGCACTACTGCAACTGTGAATAATTTGGGAGCAGGAACGCATTATGTAACCGTTACAGATAATAATGCTTGCGCTATCGTAAGTTCGGTAACAATCGATCAAGCTACTAGCATGAGTATACAAGCTGCCATAACCCAACCGAGTTGTTCTCAAAATACAGGCAGTATACAAATAACACCTGTCGGTGGTGTAGGGCCTTATCAGTATAATTGGAATAATGCAGGATTTGTAGTTGGACAAAGTGCCTTATCCAATATTGTAAGTGGAAACTATACCGTAGCAATTAGAGATAATAATGGATGTACTTATAGCGAAGCATTTGTATTAGATGCGCCAGCGACTATCGAAGCAAGCATCCAAAATATCACCTCAACAACTTGTATTGGTTCAGAAAATGGTCAAGCACAAATCGTTTCTAATCAGCCAAATGCACAAATCGTTTGGGATAATGGCGTAACAGGAAATATCAATACTCAATTAAGTTCAGGCAATCATACCGTTACCATTAGAAATAATGAGGGCTGTTCTCAAACAATTGAATTCGCCATTGAAGATGCAGCAGCCATTAACGCAACTATCAACCTTACTAAAGGTTTAAGTTGTCATGGCGAAGTAGGTGCTACCGCAACGATTAATGCAAATGGAGGATCAGGCAAATATGAATTTTATTGGAGCAATGGGACGATTGGCACCATGAATAATAATTTACAAGCAGGAACTTATTCTGTTACCGTTTTAGATGAAGTCGGTTGTAGTAGTATACAAACAATTGTTGTAGAACAGCCTACTGCATTAGCACTCACTTCAGTTATTGAAGAACCAGTTTGCAGCACAACACCGAGCGGAGAAATATTAGTTATGCCAACAGGTGGCGTAGCCCCTTATGAATATAACTGGAATAATTCTGAATACACTTCAGAATCAAGCATTACTGGTTTATCTGGTGGTAGTCATTCGGTAAGTATCAGAGATGCAAATGGCTGTACCATTACAGAACAATTTACTCTAGCTAGCCCTGCCAATTTAGAGGTAGCTATTGATAAGGTAACTGCACCAACTTGTAGCAATTCCAATAACGGTATGGCTGAGGTAAGCACGACTGCCTCTGATCTATCATTCCTTTGGTCTGATGGAGTCACAACAGCTATTAACACTAATCTATCTACAGGCAATCACGCTGTAACAGTGAGTAATGCTGCTGGATGCAGTGAAGTATTGCGGGTAGATATTCCTGCTCCAACTTCCATGACCGTGGTTCTGAATAATACACAAGCAGCTACTTGTACCGCTGCTACTGGTCAGGCAAACATCTCTATCACAGGTGGTCAAGCACCCTACACTTATTTATGGGACAACGGACAGACTACTCCAACAGTTAGCGATCTTACAGCAGGAAATCATCAAGTACAAGTAGTAGATGCCAATGGCTGTTCCGTAGATTATGAAGTAGCTATAGAAGCTGTGGAGGAGATTAAAGAAGCTCAAGTAGAGGCGATCATTTGTAATGGAACTAGCTATACTACTTCTGCTAATAGTTATTCAGAACCTGGCGTATATACTGAACTATCATTCACAGCTAGTGGTTGTGACAGTATTACCACACTAGTCTTATCTGTCATTGAAACTTCGGCTGTAGACTTGGGGGAAGATCAAATTATTAGAGATGGAGAAATGATAGAATTAGTACCTACAGATTCTTTTACTACCTATGAATGGTCTACAGGTAGTACGGATGCTTCTTTAATAGTTCATCCAGAGGATTTAATACCAGGGGCCAACACCTTATTTGTAAACGTGACAGATAATGCGGGTTGCGAAGCAACAGACCAGATAGTTATTTTTTACGAGCAAACTACCTCTACTATTGATCCAACTAT
>CAKZUM010000311.1 GCA_937921525.1 uncultured Saprospiraceae bacterium | reverse complement strand
GAGAAGATTTTGTTCTCATTTTTTCTTAAAAAATCCTTGCATAGCCTAGCTACGGAAGTATTTTTTAAGAGAAAATGAGGTCAAAAGATTCCGTCCTAGATGTTCAAGTTATTGTTTTGTCGTTACTTGGCTTGAGATTCGGCAACAAGTATGTTTAAGATATTCCTTTAGAGCGAGTAATTTCATTAGGCTTTTTTACAAAAAAGCCTAATGAAATTACTCGCTCTAAAAAAATAATATAACTGAAAGCAGAGTATTGCCATGTCTCTATTCTCGCAGTGAAACGGTCTCTGTTCCCCGCCCGCCTGACGGCAGTCGGGCTTGGTCTGCTCTAAAAACTATTCCCTTTCTTTTACACTTCCAATTAAGAAGATTTTAGTTTCAGCGGGATGGGTATTGGCCGTTATAAAAACAGGTTTTGTATTGTATTTCTTTTTTCCTTTCGTATCAAAACGGACATTAATAACGCCTCGCTCTCCAACAGCTATGGGTTCTTTGGGCCATTCTGGAACGGTACAGCCACAGGTAGATTTTGCATTGCTGATAATTAGCGGGGCTTTTCCTGTATTTGTAAATTCAAAATCATGGGTCACAATCGTTCCTTCCTCTACTTCTCCATATTTGAATTTAGCCTGATCGAAGGTCATTTTTGCTACATTAACGGTATCAATTGGCTGATTGGCAGTTACAGGATTTCGGATAATCTCTGCATTGCTAATATCTTTACTATTCGTTTTTACCTCTTGTAGGGTTTTTTCTTGGGTTGCGCCAGCGGACTGACAAGATAAAACGACTATATATAGGCTTGCAATGATACTTAACTGGACCATTTTAGCGACATTCAATCTGTTTTGCATGCGTACAACTAATTTTATTTTCTTCAAATCCCTGTTCTCAAAATCAGAATTAATACTTGATATTTATCCGCAAATGTAGGTTTTTTCCTTTTCAAAAGGAAATTGGGTCTTGTTTATTCTAAATTAAAAATGGATAGCTTAGCTTCTTCAAATTTTAAAGAAAAACAAGGATATTTAGTCTTATTTTTGATTGAAATACTAGTGTTACTATTTGCTGAAAAGGTTAAGAGACGAACTCTTGATGGCAGAAACTTGGAAAGTGGCTGTCATCTGGGTTTCTGGAAAAGGTGTCAGCCATTTTGTAAATTTCTGCCACCAACAATTCGTCGTTAATTAAGGATCACTTCAAATAAATAAAAATGGAAAAACATAAATATAACTACGGTATCATTGGAAATTGCTCTTACATTGGGCTAGTAGATACCTATGCGAATATAGGCTTTATGTGCTGGCCAAGATTCGATAGCAGTTTTATCTTTGGAGGTTTATTGGATGATGAAAAAGGAGGGCAATTTGTGATCGCTCCTGAAAACGAAATTTTAAGTAATAGTCAAGAATATATTCCCAATACGAATGTATTAGAAACGACTATCGAAAGTAAAGATGGTACTTATAAAGTAACCGACTTTGCGCCTCGTTTTTATCAATATGAACGATTTTATAAGCCAGTTATGTTGGTGCGAAAGATAGAGCCTATAAAGGGAACGCCTCGTATTAAAATCGCCTGCGACCCTGTTGGCAATTATGGCGAAACCATCCCGACTAAAGTTTTTGGTAGTAGCCATATTCGATATGAAGGATTAGATAAAGAGGTACGTTTAAGTACGAATATATCTTTAAACTATATAGCTCAAGAACAAGCATTCGTTTTGAATGAAACGAAATATATTATTTTGACATGGGGTGTTCCACTGGAAGGTCCCTTAGAGGAAACAGCAGAAAACTTTTTGAGAAAGACAATTGCTTATTGGAGAAATTGGGTGCAAATGACCTCAACGGAACGCTTTCATCAAGATGCCGTTATTCGATCTGCCTTGACTTTGAAATTACACGAATATCAAGATACAGGAGCAATTATTGCAGCTACGACGACTAGTTTGCCGGAATTTCCAGGCAGTACTAGAAATTGGGATTATCGTTTTTGTTGGATGCGAGATACCCATTATACCATCAAAGCATTAAATGATTTGAGCCATTTTAGTGTGACGGAACGATACGCCAATTTTATTCAAAATATTGTTTTAAACGAAGAAGGTCGTTATCATCCATTGTACCCTATTACAATGGATCGAATACCAGAAGAAAAGATTTTACCCCTTAAAGGGTATCGAGGGGAAAAGCCGGTGCGTATAGGCAACCAAGCTTATGAGCATATTCAAAACGATGTATATGGTCAGGTATTGGTTACTTTATTGCCTTTGTTTTCAGACAAGCGTTTATTAAAAGATGCGAAAAACTCCTCTCTACTTAATGTCGCTATCACTTGTTTGAATCGTATAGAAAAAACGATGAAAGAACCAGATAATGGCTTATGGGAATTTAGAGGAACGAGTCAGATGCATTCCTATACTTTCTTGTTCCATTGGGCAGGCAGTCATGCAGCAAAGAAGATTGCTAAAATAATCGGAGATCAAGAAATGGAGGCCAAAGCCAGTCGATTAGTAAAAGAATCTGCAGAAATGATAGAGGCTTGCTATGATGAAGAAAGAGGGGTGTATACACAAGCCATTGGATCTCCTAATTTAGATGCCAGTTTATTGCAGTTAATTAATATGGGGTATTTAGACCCAAAGAGTGAAAAGGCTAAACAACACTTAAAGGTTTTAGAGGAAGAATTAAGAACAGAGTCGGGCTTATTTTATCGCTATAAACACGTGGATGATTTTGGTGCGCCTGAATCTACTTTTCTAATATGTGCTTTTTGGTATGTCGAGTCTTTGGCTAGAATGGATCGAGTGGATGAAGCGATTGAAATTTTTGAACGCCTTATTAAGCATGGGAATCATTTGGGTTTACTCAGTGAAGATGTCCATGAAAAGACGGGGAGTCAGTGGGGGAATTTCCCTCAAACCTATAGCCATGTAGGTTTGATTAATGCGGCATTTACTATTTCTCGAAAACTAGATTTACCTGTATATTTTTGAAATAGAGTAGAGAACAGAGAGCAGAGAAGAGAGATGTATTTCGTTTAAAAATAAAGGACAGTTGATTTTATACGTTATACCTCTTTGTTCCATGCAAGCAAAAAAAAGAAAAATGAAAAAATGAAGACACTTCTAAGCACAGATTGGGAAGGCAAATATTATCAATACATTGAAAGCCTTCACTTCGAGGATATTGATTTGCAAAAAGAGTTTCTTAAATTATTAGAACAAAAAGCCCCTTCCATAAGAGAAAAAATTTGGAAAAATCTGCTAATAAAATTCCCAATTGAGTGGTGGTGCAGGTTGGAGTGATGAAGCAATAGAAAAATTAGTTGAAAATATAAAAAAATAAAACGAATCAATCAAAAACAGTTAGTTTTGTAGAAACCATACTAAATAGCTCAATTATGAGTAAACAAAAAGAAAGATATATCAATCCGTTAACAGATTTTGGTTTCAAAAAGCTTTTTGGAACAGAATCTACTAAGATGCTCTTAATTGACTTTTTGAACCAAATCTTACCTGACAGAAAGATAAAAGACTTCTCTTACTCCTCTAATGAAAAGCAAGGTAAAACAGAAATTGATAGAAAAGCTATCTTCGATTTATATTGTATTGGAGATAATGGAGAACGGTTTATTGTAGAAATGCAAAAAGCCAAACAAAATTTCTTTAAAGACAGGAGTGTTTACTATGCTTCTTTTCCAATTCAAGAACAAGCAAAAAAAAGTGAATGGGATTACAAACTAGACCCTGTTTACTCTATAGGAATCTTAGATTTTATTTTTGATGACCATAAGCAGGAAAAAGAATTATTGCATATTGTTGAGTTAAAAAACCAACGTTGTGAAGTATTCTATAACAAACTAAAATTCATCTATCTAGAACTCCCTAAATTCAAAAAAAAGGAAGAGGATTTAAAAACACATTTTGATAAATGGGTATATGTATTGACTCATCTTTCTAAATTACAAGACAGACCCAAAAAACTTCAAGAAAGAGTTTTTGCAAAATTATTTGAAGAGGCAGAAATTGCAAAATTTACCCCTGAAGAGAGGGAGGCTTATGAAGATAGTTTAAAATACTATAGAGATATAAAAAATGTAGTAGATACTTCAAGGGAAGAAGGAAAAGAAGAAGAAAGAAATGAAATTGCAAAAGAAATGAAAAATAATGGAGAACCAATTGAAAAAATAATGAAATATACCAACCTTTCCAAAGAAGAAATCGAAAATTTATAGAAAGAAAATCCAGCATGGAACCAAGTGCAAAATGGCAATTTTTCCTATGTGGAAAAACTGCATTTGCACCAACCGCTATTTACTCTAAATATTTTTAGAAAATTGAGTTACAGAGATTTTTCGTAGAAAAAGTCTCAAACTCTGCATCTCCGCATCTCCGCGTTCAATACTACATTCCGAAGGAATGTAACGCCTAGTTTATTAAGTGTTTCTGTTCGCCCTATTCGGGAAATAAAATTGAACGCAGAGGCGCAGAGTTCAGTTCAAACCAACGTTGTATAATTGTATCAATAAATCTATGAGTAAGACTCAACCAACCAACATCTACCTAATCGGTTTCATGGGCTGTGGCAAAAGCTACCTCGGTAAATTACTAGCCAAGCGATTGCAATATGATTTTATAGATATGGATGCCTATCTAGAAGCTAAAGAAGGTAAAACTATTTCTCAAATTTTTAGAGAAGATGGGGAAGGGGCTTTTAGAAAATTAGAAAGAGATTATTTAACGGCAAGTGGAGATTTTGAGAAAACAGTTATTGCTACAGGTGGCGGCTGTCCATGTTTTTATGATAATATGGAATGGATGGATGTGAGTGGACAGACTATTTATTTAAAAACACCAACGACTATTCTGGTAGAGCGTTTGCAAAAAGAAACAGCGCATCGACCTTTACTGGCTGGGAAATCCAAAAAAGAATTGACAATTTTTATAGATCGAAAATTGGAAGAGAGAGGCCCTTACTATGAGCAGGCCCAGGTTGTTTTTGAATACAGAACAGGGGAGGAAGGAGTGGAGGAATTGATGAAATACTTAAAATAAAAATATAAACCACTTATTTTCGGAGACAAAGATTAGTACGGTCTTGTAGAGATCAATTCAAATGCAAGTCCAAAATAGGAATATAGCTACAGGGCGCCATTCCAATTTTGAACTTGAATTTGACACTTGAACTTGATCTTAATAAAGCTTAATCGTCAGCAGTAGTATCTTCCTCTTCCTCTTCTTCCACAATTACAGGAGGAACGAAAGTAATCATTGGTAAATCAATCAAAGCTTGTTCCTCTTTGCTAATACTTGCAATTTTCAAAAATCCACCAGAAGCACGAGCGATATGCGTAGCGAAAGACTTCATACTTTTTAGAAAA
>CAKZUM010000310.1 GCA_937921525.1 uncultured Saprospiraceae bacterium | reverse complement strand
GTTGAAAGCCACCATACAGTTACGTCACGCTCTCGACCTACTGAACGCATCTAATACAGGCGACCTATAAAATCATTTAAATCTGCGTTGAATTATGCGTATTTAGACATCTAGTTCTTAAAGCATTAAGTTGACGACATTTCACTTTGAAGTGATCGGATGAAACGTGCAGCTTGATCCGACCACTGCAAGTGATCGGATCAATTTTAACCTATCTAATGCGCTAGCACACCCTCCACCACAGGTAAACTTCGATAAGAAAGCGGTAACTCCACCCCCTGCATTTTTAAAGAATTAACTCTATACAAATAAGCGGCACCAGTCATAATATGCTCTGCTATATCTACGGCTTGTCTATTTTCATAGGCTTCTAAATAAGTTCCCTTTACCCAATCATTAAAGGCACCCATTGCAGGGCCACACCAGATTTGGAAATCCATTTTACGATCTAATTTCCCCGCATTGGCCCAATTAGAAGACAGGCCTAAATACCAACGGAAGATTAACGCCATCTTTCGTTTAGGATTATCTTTTGCTCGTTCGATTTGTTCAGGATCACGTTCTTGGAAAAAATCAATGCAATTTTGCCAGATCGTTTCTAATGGCGCACGGAATGTTTTTTCTTCTAAAATTTTCCGTTCTTCTGCTGGTATTTCATCTATGGAATTATAACGGGTATAATAATCATGGAGTTTTTTAGCACGAGGGCCAAATAACGAACCTCTTTTTAAGACCTGCAATTCTACCCCCATTTCAAACATATCAGAGGCAGGGGCCATCATAACATCTGTAGAGGCAACCTTGGATAATAACTGTCGAACATGCTCAGAAGTACCTGCTTCTACACAAGCTTGGTTGACCGAACCTGTCACGATATATGCCGCACCCATCATAAATGCCCCTAATGCAGACTCAGGCGTAGAAATACCCCCACCTGCACCTATCCGAATTTTTTTTGCATATTGTTGTTCTTCTTGAATCTGATCTCGTAATGCAATAATGGTAGATAAGACGGCAATCAATGGTCGATTATCGGTATGTCCACCAGAGTCTGCTTCGACCGTAATATCATCTGCCATTGGCACTTTCTTCGCTAATTCTGCTTGGAGTGGCGTTATTTTTCCTTGTGCTAATAAATTTTGAAGGAATTTTTCTGGGGCTGGATTCATAAAGTGCTTTGCCACTTCTTTTCTTGAGATTTTGGCAATAACTTTATTTTCAATTAGCGTTTTACCATTTGCATCTTGACTCAAGCCTGCAACCCTGTAATGAACGATCTGCTCGGTCAAACGTAAATAAGCAGACGCTTCTACGACTCTAACTTTCTTTTCTAAATACAATTGGACAGCGCCAGTTTCTAAAGCTTTTTCATTCGGACTATGTATCAAATTAAAAGCATAGGATTGAGTAGGCAAGGCTGTCTGTATAGTATCAATAGCTTCATTGACCCTTCTAGGTACTAAGCCAGCTGCACCGAAAGAACCAATCAATGCTGCTTTACCCATAGCAATGACTAAAGCTTCGGAGGCTATCCCATTTGCCATCGCCCCCGTCTTATAGCAATACTTTAATTGATAGTCTCTTTGAAAAGTAGGATCTCCCAATTGTGCTGCCGTCAATGGAGGGACCATTGCTAGTAGTTGCAATCCTTTTCCTTCTTGGGTAATTTCTCCTTCATTACTTATGCCGATACGATCTCCAAAATCCTTGACGATATAACAAGGGAGATGTGTGTTGGCTAATTTTTCTTTGATACCAGCTTCATCGAAAGCGATCGCTCTAGGAGAGCCTTTCCAATTACTAGATAATCCATTACCGATGTGCCCTATTTCCATATTGTTTTAGTTGATGATTTTCTTTGAAGTGCAAAACTAGCTAATTCCAATTCATTCGCCTAATCCAAATGTAATTTTCATTGTTTAGAGCAGAGAAGAGAGAGTAGAGAGTAGAGATGTATTTCGTTTTTAATCAATGAAATCATCTTTTAAACGAAATTATTCTCTATTCCTTGCCCGCCTGAAAGCAATCGGGCTGGTCTATTCTCTATTCTCTAAAATACAGTAACTTTTAAGGAGGAGGTATAAATTGGCTGTGTGATACTAGCCACTCTAATATTCTCTGTAAATTCGACTAACTGCGCTTCCAACATATTGTCGATATGTTGTCCTAGCTCTACTTTACCCTTAGCAGAGATTCGTTCTTCTATTTCTAACCATAGGACAAATTCCATTTTTCCTTTATCATTAGCGAGACGATGTGCTATATGCCAAAAATACCAATCTCTATTTAAGAATAAAGAAGGGGATAGCTTAGACTCAAATTTTAGGAATAACCGATACCACCATTTTTTTTGCAGGAAAGCTTTTATTGTAGTAGTGGCCACAAAAGTATCTTCAAATTTATCCGCAACCTTAGTAATAAATTGTTTGGTTTCTGCTAGGACGGAAAAAGGTTCTTTTCTGGTAGGATGTTTAGCTCTGAAATTTTTAACTTCTATAAATACTACTTTTTTTTGTTGGAAAATGCCAATAAAATCTACCCCCTTTAAACCTGCACCGCTTAAAGGTTTATAATATCGATGAGCATCATATTTTTTTACTATCCAATCTGTGTCTTCAAAATCGAATAGTAATGCACTTTCTTTTAGTTGCATAGTTGGTGAAGGCTAGAAGTCAGATCGTTCCTACGGAACTGTCAGATGTCAGATCGCTACGCTGTCAGATTGCTAACAGCTCATACAAACATGACCTTGTCAACGTCGTAAACCCGCCCGCCCGAATAGCAGTCGGGCTGGTCTGACCTCTGACAGTTCCGTTAGCGCAAGCTAACTAGAACGATCTGACCTCTGACTTCTCTTATTGCACTCTAAACGTCTTTCGATGGTGTTTAGTTGAACCATGATTTAAGATTGCTGAGCGATGTGCCTTTGTTGGATAGCCCATATTTGTATCCCAATCATACAAAGGAAACTTCTTTGCTAATTTACGCATTAATTC
>CAKZUM010000309.1 GCA_937921525.1 uncultured Saprospiraceae bacterium | reverse complement strand
AGCATCTTTTTATGGATCGCATTGAAATTATCAATTACTTGTTGTGGGTCTGTAAACGGCATCAGTTCTTTTTTCGATCGCACATAATCAAAGAATGCTTTTAAGTCTCCTTTGAAACCAATTTCTTTTTTCACCTTTTCCATTTCTGATCGTAATCGGGCGACCTCTCTTAATCCTAATTCATGGATTTCAGCAGCCGTCATATCTGTCGTTGTGTATTTCTGAATTCTATTTTGATACAGTTTTGCTCCATTCGCATAAGCACCAATTCCAGAGGTACTTCTTCCAGCAGGCAAATATTCTTCTTCAAAAAAGGTAGCCATTTTAGCATAGGTAGGGATGATTTTATCTTGCACCATAGAGGTGTAGGCAGTTGTCAATCTGTCTTTATCTTCGGAAGAAAAATCCGCTGGTATATTGCTGATAGGTTTAAAGAATAAATGATCTTTTACTGTGCCCTTCCCCATATCAGCAAATTGTGGAATTACTTTAGCGATCAAGGCTTTTGGCAAGACGATACCTTCTTTCATACCTGTTCGCATATTCTCCATAGCGGAATTACACCAAGCCAAATACCCATCCACTCTTTTTAACCAATTATCATAATCCGCAGGAGTTACAAATGGTTGGGCTGAGGCGCCGCTTGCTAATTGACCGACCATTAAATTAGCAGACCACATCTGATCTATTGGCGTTAACTCATATCGACCCTCCAATTCTTGCAAGGCTATTTCACAATCCCATTTTAGGATACTATAACTCATTTTATCATTCGCACTTAGTTGATTTTTGTCGATTCCTGCTAAGGTTTGTAGCGTTTTTTCATAGAATGTCCGATACTCCTTTAAGTATTCCTTGGAGTTGAAATTTGGAAACACATCATTGTATCGACTATCTCCTGCGAAAGTCGCATTCAATGGGTTTAGTTTTAAGTAGTCTTGATGGTAGTTTTCTAAGATAGAAGATAAGTCTACTTTTTCAGTTCCTATTGTTTTTTTGTTCGTAGAAGTATCTGTTTTACAAGCAAATAGCCCCAAAAGTAATAATACAAAGGAAGCTTTAATAGTTAGATTCATATTGAAATTCATTTTATTCGAATAAATATGTTGTACGTTTCATTGAGCACCTTATGTTGTATTTTTTAAGCCTAAAGTTACCCTGTCAGACAAAAAACATGAACCACGAGAACAGAGATAGATTTCGTTTAAAAAACTATGAAATTTCGTCATTTTTTAAACGAAATCTGTCTCTACTCTCTGTTCTCTATTCTCTGCTCTTTAAAATGTCCAGTAGTGTAAGGCGAAGTCATTGACGATCAATGACTTGCAAATAAATCAGTTATACATTTTTAAACAACTTCAGTGTATCATTAAATGAAAATCTCCGTTTAAAAGAATAAGTTCTTAAAAGTAATTGCTGAATTTAGGTCTACTATGAAATACGTATTTTAAAAAGATTGCTATTAGCGGTTTTGTTTGCATAATAACAATACCTTTTTACATTTTGGCAAACAATAAAAAAAAATGGTCAAAAAAATGACAAGAGCCAACAAAAAATTGCAATTCTTCAACTATGTAGACGTTTTATTCATTACTTTGATTGTTCCGTATTTTTTATTCCAAAATTAGAATGTATGACCCCAGTTCGACGTGTTTTTTCTTTACTACTTTCTTTAGTAATACTATCTCCTTGTTGGTCACAAAAAAACACGAACCCCTGGTCTTTCCCCAAACATAAACTTACAGAAACTACCACTAAAAATATTCCACAAAAGCACAGGCTTGTCCAGTTAAAGGAAGAAGTCTTACAGGATATTTTAAATCAAGCACCGCTCCGTTTTAGTGAGGCAGCCAAAACGAATAAAGCTTTACTTACCTTACCTTTAGGAGATGGAACTTTAGTTGATTTTAGAATTGTAGAAGCACCAGTACTTCATCCAGAACTTGGAAAAAAATATCCAAATATAAAATCTTATGCAGGACAGAGTGTTTCTGATCCCTCAGTAAAGGTTCGATTTTCTTGGTCTTCTAAAGGTTTTCAAGCAATAGTTTTAGCAGGAGCAAATACTAGTGTTATTGATACTTATTCTTCCTCTAACATAACCAACCATGTGGTGTATAATAGAAAGGATAGGGGCGTTGCGAGTAGTGCATTTGAATGTACTGTTCGCCGACACGAAGAGAGAAATATAGATACGGCACAAAGCAGAAGTCAACAAGCAGGGGACTGTCAATTACGTACGTATCGACTAGCATTAGCCTGTACAGGGGAATACGCATCTTATCACGGTGGCACAACGGCAGATGCTTTAGCTGCAATGAACGCAAGTATTACAAGATTAAATGGGGTATTCGAAAATGAATTAGCAGTTTCTTTGCAATTAATCCCCCAAAATACAAATATCATTTTCCTAAATTCTGGTACGGATCCCTATTCTAATTTTGATGGAGCGGAAATGTTAGATGAAAATCAAGAAACAATTGACCAAATAATAGGGGCTAGTAACTATGATATTGGCCATGTCTTTAGCACAGGGGGTGGAGGAATTGCAGGGCTTGGAGTTGTTTGTAGTTTTAGATCAAAAGCAGAAGGAGTGACAGGTTCAGATCAGCCAGAAGGGGATCTTTTTGATATTGATTTTGTTGCCCATGAGCTAGGCCATCAATTTGGTGCGGAACATACGTTTAATGGTAATAGGGAGGCTTGTGCAGGAAATGGCTGGGGGCCTTCAGCAGTAGAACCAGGTGGAGGATCAACAATCATGGCCTATGCAGGTATATGTGGCAACCAAAATGTTCAGAACCAATCAGATGTCTATTTTCATGCACAGAGTCTTGAGGAAATTAGTGAATTTATTACTTCAGGAGGAAATAGTTGCGCTCAAATAACAGACTTAAATAATGACGCGCCAGTTGCTGACGCAGGGGAAGATATGATTATCCCGAAGTCAACCCCTTTTGTATTAAGTGGTCTTAGTTCTGATTCTAATGATGGGTCACTCACTTATAACTGGGAGCAAATGGACACAGAATCTTCTACCCAACCACCAGTCTCCACTAATAGAGGTGGGCCTTTGTTTAGAAGTAATCCACCAACTGCCTCACCAGATCGCTATTTTCCAGATTTAAGATTTTTAGCTCGAAATTTAGATAATAGATGGGAGGTGTTACCTTCTGTTGCAAGAGATATGAATTTTCGGTTTACGGTTAGAGATAATAATATAGGGGGAGCTTGTACAGCAGAAGATGATATGAATATTATTGTAAATGACCAAGCAGGGCCTTTTTTGGTGCTTACGCCAAATACTAATGTGAGTTGGATTGGAGGTGCTAAAGAGACAGTAACTTGGGATGTGGCAAATACATCTGCAGGTCCAATCAATGCAGCTTCGGTAGATATATTATTATCTGTAGATGGTGGCTTGAGTTTTACACAGACAGTCTTGACGAATACTCCCAATACAGGTACTGCGGAAATTGTTGTTCCTAATGTTGCTACCAATGAAGCTAGGCTTATGGTCCGTGCTTCTGAAAATATATTCTTTGACATCTCCGATCGTAACTTTAGAATTGAGCCAATCAGAGATGATTTTTTGGTGGATATTGATAAGGTAAATCAAGAGACCTGTAGCGAAACGGCTACTTCTTATAAAGTGGATGTGAATGTCTCAGGTACTGTAAATGGTACGATCAATCTATCCACATCAGGATTGCCAAACGGAATTGCGGTAGGATTTTCTAATAATAATTTTACTCCACCTAGTACGGTTGAATTGACACTCACGCCAGATGGCACAGTTGCTCCGGGCACTTATGATTTTGAAGTAGATGTAACTGGAACAACAGGAACACAATCTAGAAATTTAAGTTTAACGATCGTTAATGCCTCTGCGGAGTTAGTGTTAGATTCACCAACGAATAGTAATAATTCTGTAGAACCAACGGCTACTTTTGCATGGAATGTACTAGAAGGGGCAGATAAATATACTTTACAAGTATCGACTGATGCTGCCTTTTCTAACCCAGTTAGTTACGCAGATCTTACTGCAAATATTTTTTCTATTCCAACTGCTCTATCCACCAATACAAGATATTATTGGAGAGTCCTTACAGATGGTCCCTGTATAGGTAATAAAGAATCGGCAACTTTTACTTTTTTGACTTCCAATGTTTCTTGTGTCATCTACGAAAGTGAAGACATTCCAAAAGAGATTAGTACACAGGGATCCCCAACAGTTTTTTCTACGATTAATATTCCAGACGAAGGAATTGTAACGGATGTGAATGTCTTGAATTTGCAAATCGACCATACATTCGTATCTGATATTGCAGTTGGTCTGACGAGTCCAGCAGAGGATGTGGCGATTCTGCTATTCTTCCCATGTTTATTTGAAGAGAACGTGGATATAAATTTTGATGATGATGCAACGAATAGTTATGACAATATTCCTTGTCCACCTGCTGATGGTGGCTTATATAATTCTTTAGATGCACTAAGTGTATTTAATGGATCACCCGTTAACGGCGATTGGACATTAGTCGTGAATGATGATGCAGATGACGATGGAGGAAGTCTAAATTCTTGGGCCTTAGAAGTATGCTTTTTGCAAGAGACATTAGTGGCTGCTCTAGCAGTTGATCCAAAGAAAACAGATGAAACTTGTTTTGGTCAAAATGATGGAACCGCTAGTGTCGATGTTTTGGACGGAACAGGAACCTATTCCTATCTTTGGTCGAATGGATCTACTGATGCTAGTATCAACCAACTATCACCAGGCACCTATACGGTAACAGTCAATGACGGTGTAACAGAAATTGTGGAATCCTTGACGATTACGGCAGCAGCTGAAATAAATCAAGACTTTGAAATTGTTAATCAAAGTTGTAGTGATGCGGCAGATGGTCAAATTACTGCCCTTTTACAGGAAGGGCTTGATCTGACTTATCAGTGGCCAGATGGATCAAATGGAACAACATTTAGCAATCTAATAACGGGCAGTTATGAAGTGACGATAACTGAAAATACGACAAGTTGTACAACTAGTGAAACTATAGAAATAACAGCACCCGATCCAATTTTGATCTCGGCAGAAATACTTTCTGTTAGCTGTTCGGGAGCTAGTGATGCCTCTATTGTACCAACTATTAGTGGAGGAGTGCCTCCTTATATTATAACCCCAGAGAATTTATCCAACTTAACTACTGGGAATTATACTTTGCAAGTGATGGACGCTAATAATTGCGTTCAAACAAATATGTTTACGGTAACGGAACCAAGCCCTTTGACAATTGATTTTACTTCAAGTCCCATTTCTGCAGTTGGAGCAAATAATGCTTCTATTACTGCTGAAGCAAGAGGAGGAAATGGACCTTATACTTATAATTGGTCTAATGCCTCTAACGATGCAACGATCAACAATTTATCAGAGGGAACTTATGAAGTGACTGTAACAGATCAAAACGGGTGTTTGAAAACCGCATCGACCCTTGTTGAAGGTATTGAATGTGCGCCCATTTCGTTCTTACTAACTACCGAAGCGATTACCACCCTAAATGGAGCTGATGGTCAAATCAGCGCTACCATTGAAAACGGGGAAGGTACTTATACTTACCGCTGGTCTACAGGGGATACGACTACAACTATTTCTGATTTGACAGCAGGTGAGTATGCCCTAACAATTACAGATGAAAAGGGATGTACAAGTACGCAAGCAGCGACTCTCAATCAAGTGGAATGTGTGCCTATTTCGATAAGCTTGAGTGTTGACCAAATTTCTGAGGCAGATGCATCGGATGGACGTATAGCGGCTACAGTAGCCAATGAGCAAGGAATGTATACTTATCTATGGTCTACGGGGGCAACCACTGCTACGATTATGGACTTATCTGTTGGCGAATATAGCATAACAGTGACCGATGAAAAAGGCTGTTCCAATACTCAAACTGCTGTGATTAATCCTGTAGATTGTACACCATTTTCAATTACTTTGGAAAAGGAAGAAGTAGCTACATTAAATGGCGCCGATGGTCGCATAAATTTGATTATCAGTAATCAAGAAGGCAATTACACTTATCTATGGTCTACAGGAGATACAACCGCTAATATTTCCGATTTAGTTGCTGGTACGTATGTGGTAACGGTGACTGACGAAAATGGTTGTTCAGGAACGCAGGCTGTTGTATTAAACGCATTTAGTTGTTCTCCCTTCAATATTGACTTCGTCACTATCGAACCAGACTGTGGTAGGTCTAATGGTAAAATTACGGCCACGTCCATTGGGAATAATGGCCCCTATTCTTATGAGTGGTCCACGGGAGCGATGGGGGCGGAACTTATTGACTTGAGTTTAGGTACTTACACCGTTACAGCTACAGATGTCTCTGGGTGTTTTTCCATTTCCAATATAGATCTATCAACTGAAAATGACATCAATCCTCCAACTATTGATTGTCCAGAAGATCGAGTAGTGGTGAATGCTTGTAATGTTCCAGTTACTTATGACTTAGTTACGGCGGATGACTGTGGTATGGTTCAGCTGCAATTATTAAATGGGTTGGAAAGTGGTGCTGAATTCCCGCAAGGAGAAACCATGGTTGAATATATGGCTACAGATGCTGCTGGCAATGCTACCAATTGTTCATTTAAAATAACGCATATTTCAGATATGTCTGTAGAATATAACCCTACCTTTTTATTGGAAAATACAGGAGATCAAATTCTATTTGAATACGACCTAAGATGCAGCGATCCGAATACCTTAATAACTAATTTCTTAACAGTCCGTGGAGGTATAGCACCGTATAACTTTAGTGTACTCGCTGGATCAAATGGGGGGTCTGCTACCAATTATTTGGTCAATATTACAGATGCAGCAGGTTGTCTTTATCAAGAACAGGTTAATTTTTTAAATACAAGTGAAACGCAAGGACTTACTTCTCCAGTAGTAGATGTAGTTATCAATGATTCTAATACAACTTCAGATGGAAGTATAAATATAGTCGTAGATGATCGGTTTGGAATAGTCTCTTATACATGGACAAAAGACAACGTTGTAGTAACAAATACGCAGAATGTACAGAATATTGGTCCCGGAGTTTACCGCTTAGAATTAACAGATCAATACGGCTGTATTTATACTTCGGAATATGAAGTAAAGATGTTGACTAGCACTAATCAATTTTTATTAGAAAAAACGGTTCAAATCGTACCTAATCCAACATCCGGACACTTTCAGATTCAAATAGATTTGCCTAATCAAATACCCGTCACAGTTAATTTATATGATGTAGCAGGTCGTTCTTTGCAGGTTCCAGTTAGCAGAGAAAATAGCACTATGCCAATTGATATTAATATAAGCCATTACCCTAAAGGAATTTATTTAGCTAAAATTAGTGCAGAAAACGAAGTAATTGTCAAGCGGGTTGTATTATTGTAGTTCATTAATTTACAACCATGCTTTAAATAGAGAGGCGAGAGCAGACCAGCCCGACTGCCTTCAGGCGGGCGGGGGAATAGAGATGTATTTAGTTTAAGAATAAATTCATTAGAAATGAAAGTTACCTTAATTGGGGCAGGGAATGTGGGCTACCACTTAGGTCAACGACTCTTTAATAAGAAGATAAAAATACAGCAAGTTTATAGTCGTAAGCACAGTAATGCTGCTGACTTAGCAAAAATTGTCAAGGCAAGTCCAACAAACGATTTGTCAACAATTGATGCCTCTGCGGATATTTATATTATAGCTGTTAAGGATGATGCCATTGTCGAAGTAGCGGCAAAACTAGCCAAGAATAAGCGACTTACCAAAAAGATAATCGTTCATACCTCTGGATCTGTTTCGAGCAAAGTTTTAGCAGAGTATTTTAGCAATTACGGGGTGTTTTATCCTTTGCAAACCTTTACCAAAGGACAACATGTCTATTTTAAAAATATCCCTATTTGTGTAGATGCTAAAAAAGAAAAATCCCAAAAACGCCTATTAAAATTAGGAAAAGAAATTAGCAAAGATGTTCGCTTAATCACAGATAAAGAAAGAGCCGTTCTGCATGTAGCAGCTGTTGTTGTGAATAATTTTACCAATCACCTATTTCATATTGGTGCGACTATTTGTAAGGAGGAGGGATTAGATTTTGATATTTTAAAACCCCTAATTCAAGAAACAGCAGAAAAATTGTCAAGAAAACCTCCTTACGATATGCAAACGGGCCCCGCCCGAAGAGGCGATCAGCAAACGATCAAAAAACACACCGAATACTTAAAGAAATTCCCTAAATATCAATCATTATACACCTTGCTTTCCGAAAGCATTTCCAATACTTATTCATGAGAATTGTAGGCGACATTCCACACCCAACATTAAAGATTACCATCTTTTTACACGATAGCAAATATGCCGTAAAATTTGAGGCAGGATTGTATGAGCAGACTTATAAGTTTCGTTCTGGTGATGATGTGAGTTCTATAGAGGATATTAAGGCAATTGTAGACGATACTTTTATTAAGCAGGTTCAAGCTACTTTACCGCTGATGCATCAGCACAAGTTGGAGGCACTAGGCCGAAGAAAGGAAGAGACGGAGGATGAGTTTGATGTCATTATATGATTTCAGAAGTCAGAGATCAGACCGTTACAGTTAGCTTGCGCTAACGGAACTGTCAGAACGCTGTGCTGTCAGACTGCTAATGATTCATACAACGATTATCTGAAAAATACTATAAAAGTATAGGATCGTCGATCGTCGAGGTTTGTAACCTCGATGCTATGCGATAATCATACAGCATCGAGGTTACAAACCTCGACGATCAGAGTCAACATCATAAATCTGACATCTGACAGGTCAAAAAAATAGGTGTTTCCTACCAAGGAAACACCTATTTTTTTGACCGATCTGACATCTGACTTCTATTTCAACTATTCCCACCAAGGATAAAAATCTGGCATATCCGAAGAAGATTTTTTAGTAAAATTAGGCGCCCTTTTTTCCAGAAATGAAGCAACGCCTTCTTTCCCATCGCCCATACTTGCATAATAAATAGCCAAAGAATCCACCTTATGGGCAGCCATAGGATGATCTTGGGCAGCATTTCGATACATCATTTGCCGAGTCAAGGTAATAGCTACTGGACTATGATTGGCTATTTTACGAGCGATCTTATAAGCCTCTTCAAGTAAATCACCTGCTGGATAAACCCCTTTCACATACCCAGCCGCTAATGCCGTTTCAGGTTTCAATATTTCCCCCGTATACACCCATTCTAACGCAGTAGAAATGCCAACGATTCTTGGTAAAAACCAAGTAGAACAAGCCTCTGGTGTAATGCCTATTTTATTAAAAACAAACCCTATTCTAGCATATTCAGAAGCTAATCGGATATCCATTGCACAGGTCATGGTCGCTCCTATACCAACGGCAGCACCATTAATAGCTGCAATTACTGGTTTTTTACAATCGTATATGGCCAGCACTACACGACCGCCGGTATCTCTGACGCCATTCACAATTGCAGGATCTTCTAATTTATGCTCCAAGTCATCGAGCGTTGGTTGATAGTCTTCATCTAATCCAAACACGTTTCCTTCTCTGGATAAATCCATACCTGCACAAAAAGCTCGTCCTGCCCCAGTCACCACAATAGCTCTGATGGAATCATCTTCACTAGCTTGATTAAAAGCACTGATTAGCTCATTGGCCATTTCTACCGTAAAGGCATTTAGAGAATCTGGTCTATTAAGTGTTAGCGTAAGAATATAATCTTTTACACTTAAGTCTATGGTCTTGTAATTCATATTGGGTGATATTTTTTTGGAAAGATACATCCTATTTTCTGAAATAAAATTCGAGGAATAAAAAAAGAGGAAGGTCAAACACCAGTAGCAATTCAAAGTAAAAGGGGTGTGAACGTCGAAATGGACCAATAAATTTGTATGTCCTCAGAAATTTATCGCCACGGCAATGGTATTATCCATTCCGACATCCATATTTTTCAAGTATAGACAATTCGCTGCCTAGCGAACTATTCTCAAAAGTAATAAACCTTTCTAACTTATTAAATACCCTATGGGGTATACTTATGTGTGTTTATGTTATTTGTTAATTAAAAATGCACAGTTTTTTTTTATTACTTACCTAAAAAGTTACTTAAGAATGTAGACTTTCAACTAAACCAGTTATACATTTTTTAACAACTTCAACATTCAAAAAGACCAGTAAACTCATCATAATTGCAATAATACGGTAAGTTATACTCAATAAAAGGGCAAATAGCTGTACTAAGAGGCTATTCTTTACTATGTTTGCAAATTCATAAAATAGGTATCCATAAAGACCTAAACAATCAGAGCCCCCTCATCCGCTAAAAGTAATATACACACAATGAGTAGAAGTATTGGTATTCTTGATAAAAAATCTTTTGAGAACTTCACCTTAGAAAAATCAGCTACACAAAAATGGGATAAGGTAGAACATGCGGTTATACTAGCAGCAGGTAATGGTTCCCGTTTTAAAGAAAAGGGAGTAGAATTGCCTAAGGTCTTATTGAAAGTTGGGGGACTCAGACTTTTAGAAAGGGCGGTTTTGGCTTTGAATCAAGTTGGAGTTAAACATTTTTATATTGTTGTCGGTGCATACAAAGAACAGATTATTGAGGTCATGTCTAAGATTGAACGTTTGGAAGATCTGGATATTAATTTTGTCGAGTGTGCAGATTACGATTTGGGAAATGGAGTGTCTTTTGGAAGAGGAGCTGCGGAAATTGATGCACCTTTTTTATTGACCATGTCTGACCATATTTTTTCTATCAAAACCTTACAATCATTCATCGATAATGTAAAGGAAGTTCCTAATTTACCAGCTTTGGCTTGTGATCCTAAATTAGAGGATGTATTCGATATGGATGATGCAACCAAAGTCCAATCTAGGGATGGATTTATTTATAAAATAAATAAAGAACTTTCTTCTTACGATTTAATTGATACAGGACTTTTTTACTTCCCTGCTAACTATGGAAAAAAGATTGCTCAAAAAGCCAAGGAGGGAGCCCATGGCGTGAGTGATATAATGAAGCAATTAATCGCTGAAAACGGGGTAAGAACAGCCATTATCAAAAAAGCTATTTGGCAAGATGTGGACAATCCAAGTATGCGTAAAGAAGCCGAAAAACGCTTACTAAGAACACTGATAAAAGATACAGATGGATGGGTTAGCAAGAACATCAATAGAGTATTTTCCACCCGTACTAGCCTCTTTTTAAGTAAATTTAATACCTCTCCAAATTTCGTAACTACTTTCGTTTTCTTCTTTACGCTCTGGGGCGCATGGATGGTCGCTACAGGAGAGTATATGTACATTGCCTTAGGTGGATTGATTTTCCAAATAGCCTCCATTTTAGATGGTTGCGATGGGGAATTGGCCCGTTTAACTTACAAAGGATCTCGTTTTGGAGCTTGGTATGATACCATTACTGATAATATTCGATATGTTGTCTTTTTAACTGCCTTGGGCATTGGTGCTTACACGGCAACAGGAAATGAAATATACTTTTATTGTGCCATTGTTTTAGCTGTTTTTGCCTCCTATACTGCTTTTATTATGGGAAGGTTCGTTTGGCAAAATGGAGGGCCTTTGACTAACTTGGAAGTGACGAAACAGGTAGATGAGAACGTCAATAATAGCGAGGGTATCTTTTCTAAAATAGTTAAAAACTTGAGAGGTATCGAAAAGCAAGATGTCTCTGCTTTTATGGCATTTATCCTTTGTATTATTGGGCTTTATAAAGTCATGTTTTGGATTGCTTTTGTGGGGGTTATTATTGCTGCTTTTGCGGTAACTAAATCAATTAATGCGGCGAAGAAGAGAGCTGCTGGAGTTAATTAAAAAATTGGCTTACGCCATAAAAAAAATGAACGCAGAGTCGCAGAGGTGCAGAGAAACACGTATGACTCTGCATCTTTGCGACTCTGTGTTCAAATATACAATTTTGGCTTGAGCCAATAATTGTTCAAATATCTTTGCGTTTTTACTTAGTAACGACGAAATAATAAGTTGGTCATCTGGACGAGCAGATTTTGTTCTCAGTTTTTCTTAAAAAATCCTTGCATAGCCTAGCTACGGAAGTATTTTTTAAGGGAAAATGAGGACAAAAGATTCCGTCCTAGATGTTCGAGTTATTGTTTTGTCGTTACTTAAGCATTCGCACATTCATCTTTATATCTGTTAAAGGGCGATCTTTTGTAGCACCTTCCTTTCCAGCCGTCACATTTGTGATTAAATCAATCACCTCAAAACCCTCAACTATCTCTGCAAATACCGTATAATCTCCATCTAAAAATGGGTATCCTCCCTTTACTTTATAGTAAGCTCTTTGGAATGGAGTAAATTTTCTGTTAGCGTTTTCCAAGCCATCCAATTGAGAGTCGTTGTGCTTATAGCCCGCTACTACAAAAAATTGGCAAGCACTAGAAGCTCTACTTGGATTGGAACCATCAGGCAGTCGTGCAGCTGCGATTGCCCCCTTTTTATGGTAGTGATGAGGTAGTATCTCAGCTGGAATCGTACCGCACTGATCTACGCTTAAACCTTGTGTGGGCGTTGCATTTTTGGAAATGGGATTTCCTCCTTGAGCCATAAAAAATGGCTGCACTCGGTGGAATAGGGTACCGTTATAGTTACCTGCTTTTACTTGTTTAATAAAGTTATCCCGGTGTTTTGGCGTATCGTTATATAGTTTTATCACCATAGTGCCAAACTCCGTGTCAATCGCCGCCATTCGTTCTTTTTGTTGTCCATAGGCGGACGAACTTACGATTAAGCAAATTAAGAAAGTACAAAATGTAAGTAACCTCTTCATCTTGAAATTTAAGTTTTGAGGGAGCAGGTTATTTTTTCCTAGTCCCTATAGTTAAAAAAATGATCTGTCGAAAATAATACGGTAGGTAAGAATGGGAATTGAAGTAGGATCAAATTTTACTACTTCATTTTCCTTATGACCTTACACTAGGAAGTAGAAATTTTTGACATGCTGACAAATAAGATTCTTGTCTCGAATCTTATTATTTATAGACGATTTTTTTGAAGAAAAGGTCTGTTATATTGGTCATTTTTTACTTGTTTAACTTTTTATTAAAATATTAGGAGTACTTGTTATAGTTTTATGGTGGTTATAGTGACAGCAATTATTTTGTTTTCTAATAGAACAAATTTTATTTATACTTTTGTTAGATTGTGTAGTCTTTCTAAACAACTTCAAAAGTCGAAAAGTAACATTATATGAGAATCAGCAATTATTTATTCCTATTTCTTTTAATGATAGGCTATAGTAACTGCACTTCTGACTCCGTAGTGAGTTCAAAGAAAGCTGCGAGTATTGAAGGGCACTGGGAACTAGTAGAGGCCTACAGAAGTGGCAGAAAAACAGAATCTCTAGGAGGTACCTATTTTACTTTCACAAGCGATAAAATGAGTACCAATCTACCAATAAACGGAGCCATTGATAGTCCTTATACAAACCAAGATAATATCATCACTCAAACAATTGTAAATGATATTAAAATAAATTATACAATACAAGACCTAACGATTGATAATCTACGCTTAAATACTAAACTTAGAGGGGTCGATTTTTCTTTTTTATTAAAAAGAAAAGTGGAGTAGGCTTAATTTTGAATGGAGAATTGTGAATTGAGAATACCTATAAAACGTTGACAATTAGGACTCAATTTTCGCATACGGCTATAGTTGATTACGGAGGCACGCAGTTTTTAAGCATATAATCATTGAAGATCAGTATGCTTATAATTCACTAATCTTTAAATATTTACAACCATAGACGGTAAGTTTTCAGTACATAATTAGCGTTTAGTGATTGATGGTTGTGTTAGCACTCTCGGTGCTAACATAACTCTATGAGTCAACCACTATTCTAAAAATGTCAGGGTAACAAAACAAAAACATGAAATATACAAAACAAATATTCTTACTATCAACGCTCTTTATTTTGCATGTCAATCTCCTTG
>CAKZUM010000308.1 GCA_937921525.1 uncultured Saprospiraceae bacterium | reverse complement strand
ATAAGCCCATTCTATTTCAGCATCATGTAATTTCGGAAACTCTTCATGTATTTTTACGACGACTGATTCAATGGTTTGCAGTAGTGCAAGTAGGTAATATGGTGGCATATTTTTTTTAATTCAAAATTAAAATATATATTTTACACACTGCGGTTTATTCCAAAAATATCTAGTGCCGTCAAGAAAAACATCTGAAACGAAGGTACCATATTTGCCTATGGAGTTGCTTTTTGCACCTCCATTTTTTTTAATGTCTCTAAGTGATTTAACAACCATTGCTTATATTCTAACGGAAGATCTTCTTGCTTAATCAAAAATTCTTCTAATGAACATATTTCTTTTATACTCAATCCTTTCTCTTTTTTCTTAATAAAACGTTTGGTAAATCCTACAAAATTTAAGAATGATTTCATTATGTTGTCTGATACAAATTCTTTTCTGTTTAAGTATTTATGAAAACTTTCCAGATTAGCGTAAACAATAGGCCTATAGGATTCATCTATTAAATAACATTCAAAAGCTGTTCTTACCTTTAGGCCTCTCTTTGAGATTTCCATTACTACATTATTAAATGAATCTAAATTCGACAAAAGCATTAAACAATTTTTGTACTCTTTTTTATAGTAATACAGGATTGCTTTTGTCATATTTCGATAAAGCTGACTTTGAGCCTCGTATAATCGATGGCTTTCTTTATTTATAAAATCTTCCGTCCAATCAAATTTTCTTAGTTTTATGGCAGTAGTTACAATATTAATATAACTTATATTGGTCATTAACCCTTTTTGGAATAATGAGTTGTCTGTGAGTCCTAATTGATATAATTGGAACATTTGACTAGTAAGATACTTACCTTTTCTAGAAGTTTTTATACAGTAATTGATAAGGAGTCGGAGTAAGATTATTTTATCAATTTTATTTAGATGCTCATATTGTTTAGTTAGATTTTGTTTTACCTGAATGAAAATAGGAAAGGTAATGTCTATATCTTGGATGACTAGAATTTTTATGGCATTCTCAAAAATAATTTCTCTTGAATTAGAATAATTTTCAGTACTTCCTTGTACGATCGACTCTATAAATGTTTTAATACTAGCTGGTATTTTGTGTTTAAATATTGTATTAGTAGATAGCCATTCGATAGTATATAAAAGTTTTTGATAATGATAGTATTCCTCTAGCTGATGAGTAGCTTTTTCTAAGTCCAAAGAATATTTTGCATCTTTTACATGTAATTCATTAAAGTAAAGTCGATGATGTAAAGATAATTTTTGCTCAAGCTCTTTACTAGATAAATTTTTCCTTCCAATAAAGGATTGTTGTAGTTCTCTATATTTTCCCTCAAAATGATCTTTCATACCTTTATCAAGATAAGCATTTGCTATTTCTTTTTTAAAGCTAAATTCATCTTCTTTAAAATTTTCGATTGCCATAAACTCCTCGACTAACTTCAATAATCTAGATCTTAATTGCCTTAATTTTTTGTCGTTGAAAATTTCCTTAGGATAGACTTTTTTATAGATTTTTTCTTTGTCTAACAAGTTTGATTCAAATCTTGGTGCGTATTTATATACTTGCTGCCACAATCTAATACACGCTTGACTAGTATTAAAATATGGCGAGTGAATGAACTTATCAAATGCTTTTAATTGAGTATTATCAAAGGTTTGTAGCAGTACAATTAATTTCGACTCTCTCATAATTTAATAATTTTCAATGGTTTTAATTTGACAATGGTAATTTTGTAATTATATGATTATCAATTTATTAAATCAGATACTGACTTGTTTTTACATTTATCTTTCTAAGACAATTGCCTTTTTTTGTCTTTATGCATTTAGAGATAAATAATTTAGATTTGTGTGCGACTAAAATTAGTTCTTTAATTTTTAGTGCACTTAAAAAACCAAATGCTGTCTTTTTTTTAAGCCCAATCCAAACACATCTCTACTTTTTCTTACTCTTTAATTTTAAGATCGCGTTTGCCTAGTGACAAAAGGAGTGCAAGCGGGATCGGGAGATTTTAAACAGTTTGAAAATTTGTTAGACCAAATCATTTACTTTTTTACACAACCATTTTTTAAATATAAATCTAGCATTTGAATTTAACCTAGCCAATATTTTTTCTTTATTTGGCTTTTCCTTAATTAATTCTTTTACTACCCAAACAAAATTTTTAGAACCTTCTACCATAACCACCAAATGAACAATATATGTCAGAAGTATATCCATCCTTTTTGAAACGTTTAGATACAATTATTGCGAAAAAACTGAAAGACGAAGATTTCTCCATCGATACATTATGTAAAGAATTATCGATAAGTTATTCTCACACCTATCGGAAAATACGACAAGAAACAGGCATGACTCCTTCTATGTATGTTTGCAAGAAGCGTTTAGATTTTGCGTATGAACCTTTAAAAAGAACAGCGTTTACTATTAATGAAATCGCTTTTCGAGTTGGGTTTAATACACAAGCGTATTTCGCTAAATGATTTTCGGAAGCGTATGGTTGTCCTCCTTCAAGGTTTAGAAAGACTTTTAAGGAAATAAAAAAGTAGATGTGTTAAAGGACTAGGAAAAATAACTTACCTCTTCTGACAGGTTCTTGTTCTTACACAAAAATATACTAAACCATAGGGAGGACTTTATTCCTTGCCTAGTACCTAGCTCAAATATAGTAAAAAAGGAAGATGTTTATAAAAACTTTAGCCTAAAAAGAATAACAAAGAAATGGTTCAATAATAAATGTACATTCTTCTACTTGTTATTTTTCCTTTAGCAACCCATCCGCAAGCGGTTCACAAAAAATAAAGATTCCCCGAATCTTTGCCTTTTGCTCATGTTGAAAAGCCTCGTCGATGCTAGGCATCGCCTACGTTTTTCGCCTTGCATAAAGAAAAAATGACGGCGCATAAAAACGACATTTATTAATGAACCATTCCTAAATAGAAACAAATTTCTAAATTCTTAGTTCTAAAATTAGTAATTAATTAAAAAATTTATTATCTTAGGTTTAAAATCTAAATAGAATATTTAAACCAAGTGATCTAAGATATAAAAGAATTCATACGTCAACTTTTAGTTTCATTAAAACTAGTGAGAGTTTCGAAGGTTGTGTCTACTAGGCACAACCTTCCTTTTTTAACTTCAATCTCAACTTCAACTTCAATCTCAACTTCCAACCTCAGATTCAAACTCTATCTTGACTCAGGGCTTAGATCTCATTTTTACTTCAATCGAACTTCAAAGAAAGCGTCTATTTCTTCTAAAGATTGGTTCACACCAATAATGACTCCATCTGGATTTAATAAAAATTTAGAGGGTACTTGTTTTACTCCAAACTCTGAAGCTAAAGGAGAATTTAGAAATTTCAAACTAGTAGATAAGTCTACCATATGATGTTTCCAGTTTTGTCCAGTACGCTTAATCGCACTTTTCCATCTAGCCTCGTCCTTTTCAATCGCTATACTCAAAATTTTCATTCCCGCAGCTTCCTTAAAGGCTTTGTTTTTATACTTTTGATCCAATTGCTTTAATCCTGGTATTTCCTTTAGACAAGGACCGCACCAACTGCCCCAAAAATCAACCAACACATATTGCCCTCTAAGATCTGTCAAATTAAAAGCTGTCCCATCTAGCAATTTCCCTTTAATGACAGGAGATTTTTCCCCATTCACCACTCTAGGCTGCATATACAAGTATTTACCCATATAAAAGGCGGCTATTGCGAGTAATAAGAAGAGGAAGGCATATTTTTTTATAAATGATAGCATATGATCCATTTTTAGGAACTGATTAGTCTTTATTCTGAATGGAGAATTGTGAATTGAGAATGCTTATAAAACGTTGACAATCGAGACCCAATTTTTACTAAACAAAAAAAAGTGGAGTAAACACTATTGGTTAGGGTTTAGTCTACATATAACACAAAAAAGGCTACTTTGATTGAACAAAGCAGCCTTTCTAGGCTATGAAAGCCTCATTTATTCTTTAAAGAATAAAACATGTCTTAACCAAGACCATTAACAAGTTTGGTCAACTTACCCTTTAAGTTACCTGCTTTGTTTTTGTGCCAGCTATTTCTCTTAGCTAAGCCATCAATCATAGAAATTACCTTTGGCAGTAGCGATTGTGCTTCCTTGGCATCTTCTGTTTCTCTTAGCTTCTTGATCGCTGATCTAGTTGACTTCTTGTAATAACGATTGATTAAACGTTTCTTAGCGTCTTGTCTTACTCTTTTCTTAGCTGACTTATGATGTGCCATGTCAATATTTATTGGTAAATATAGTATATTTTGAATTCGGAGTGCAAATGTACTATTTTTATTATTAAAAGACTACTTTAATACATAAAAAAACAGCTCTTCTTCAAAATTTGACTACTTCTTTAATATTTCCTATTATTCCACGAACTTTTACCTATAAATTTGGTAGAAATTAATACTTTACACATGAATATTTTTTTACATAAGTATTATCTACAATGAAACTATCAAAAACATTTTTCATTTTATTTACATTAATCACCTTTTCCTCTTGTATTAGTAAGACTCAGTTTGAGCAACTGCAAAAAGAGCGAGACATGCAGAATGAAGAAATCGGTCTTCTAGGAGAGGAGTTAAGCGGGCAAATGAAATTGTTGGCTGCTTGTAATCAAGAAAAGGAAAGGCTAAAAGGAGACATCCGCACCTCTGATAGTGCTTTGAAATCCAGAGAGGACCAAATACAAGATCTAAAAGATCAAATTGCAGATCTTAGATTAACTAGAAATAAGACAGTTGAACAAGTTGGTGATTTGACAGTACTATCCCAATCTGCTAATGATAATATTAAGCAAACACTTTCTCAATTGGAAGGGAAGGATAAATATATTCAGGTGTTGCAAGCTGCCAAGACAAAGGCGGATTCTATCAACCTTGCGCTTGCGGTTAATCTAACCTCTGAATTGAGGCAGGGTATTGCAGATAAGGATATAGAGGTAAAAGTAGACAAGACGGTTGTCTTTATTAATCTTTCCGATAAAATGCTTTACCAAAGTGGTAGTGCCAATATCACACCAAGGGCTACTGAAGTATTGGGCAAAATTGCTACAATCATTAAGGCTCGTCCAAACCTTGAAGTAATGGTAGAAGGGTACACTGATAATCTGCCAATCAACAAACCAGGCATCCAAGACAACTGGGACTTAAGTGTGCTAAGGGCTACCTCTGTAGTTAGAGCTTTACAAACTACTTACAATATTGATCCTAATAGATTAATTGCGGCGGGTAGAGGTCAATACAATGCTTTGGCTAGCAATGATACGTTGGAGGGTCGAAGCATGAATAGACGTACTAGAATTATCATCTTACCAAAGATCGATCAATTCTATGATTTGTTGAATCCTGATAATGTACCTAAATAAGAACAGAGAAGTCAGAACAGAGAGTAGAGACAGATTTCGTTTAAAATTTGAACAGTTTTCGATTTTAAATAAAATCTGTCTCTGTTCTCTCATCTCTGCTCTCTATTCTAATATCCATACTTTTCCTTCCACAAAGCCCGCATTCGCTCTCGTATTTTCACTTCCACAGGATTATTAGAAGGCTCAAACAAGACTTTTCCAATAATTTCATCGGGTAAGAATTCCATGTCCGCAAAATTATTGGTTTCGTTATGGGCATATTGATAGCCTTTGCCATAGTTGAGCTGTCGCATTAGATGTGTGGGGGCATTTCGGATCGTTAAAGGGATAGACAATCCACCTGTTTCTCTGACCACTTTTTGTGCCGTATTAATGGCCACATAGGCCGAGTTACTTTTTGGCGAAGTTGCTAAATAAATGACGGCTTGTGATAAGATAATTCTTGCTTCTGGCAAACCTACGGCTATCGCTGCTTGAAAGGCAGTAGTCGCCATTAATAAGGCGTTGGGATTGGCTAGGCCAATATCTTCAGAGGCGGCAATCATCATTCTTCTGGCTATAAATTTAATATCCTCCCCTCCTTCTATCATTCTGGCTAAATAATAGACGGCTGCATTAGGGTCACTACCTCGTATGGATTTAATAAAAGCGGAAGCTACATCATAGTGTTGATCTCCTCCTTTATCATAGACTGCTATATTTTGTTGTACTTTTTGGGTAACTAATTCATTGGTGATGACCAAGGTTGTTCCTTCCTCTTGATAGTTGGTCACTAATTCTAATACATTCAATAGCTTTCTGGCATCCCCACCGGAATAAAGAATTAAAGCATCATATTCTTCGACTTTTATTTCCTTCGTTTTTAGATATTCATCGTTCGCCAATGCGTGATCAACTAGACTCACTAATTGTTCTTTGCTTAACGGTTGAAGAATATATACTTGGCAACGACTTAACAAGGCAGAGATGACTTCAAAAGAAGGATTCTCGGTGGTCGCTCCGATTAAAGTGATCGTTCCTTTCTCGACAGCACCTAATAATGAATCTTGTTGAGCTTTATTAAAGCGATGGATTTCATCAATAAATAAGATTGGATTTGGGCTATTAAAAAACTTCTGACTTTTTGCCTTGGCGATTGTTTCCCGTACATCCTTTACTCCAGAACTAACTGCACTAAGGGTATAAAACGGACGTTTTAATTGATGTGCGATAATATTGGCTAAGGTAGTCTTGCCAACTCCGGGAGGCCCCCAGAGTATGAAAGAAGGGAATTGACCTGTTTCTATAGCTTGGTTTAATACCGCCCCTTTTCCTACAAGATGATCCTGTCCGATGTATTCAGATAAGGATTTGGGCCGCATTCTTTCTGCTAGTGGTTGCATTTTATTGAGGTACGGAGATTATTATGAAGTGACCGAATTAGTTGTTTTTTTGAACACAAAACACAGAGGCACCGAGTATAATGTATTATTCTCAGTGCCTCTGTGACTTAGTGTTTTATTTTTTCCTCCCTCTCGCCTATATTAGAATTTAACTTTTTTCAATTCATACCCATTGTCAAGTACCACATGCGCTTGACGGAAGCCAGCTTTAATTGCATTATTTTTAGCGAAAATAGCTTCACTCAAATTTGGATAACCAGTCAACAACATAATCGTCCAAGGTGCTTTGACTTGTTCTTCTATAGTACCTAAACCGTTGACTTTTGCAGGGTTAAAGAACTTAGGATTT
>CAKZUM010000307.1 GCA_937921525.1 uncultured Saprospiraceae bacterium | reverse complement strand
GTAGCTATATCTTTTGGCTGAACGCCAATTTTTGCTAGTTGGTGAGGCAGTTCTTCTGATTCTTTTATTCTTGTTTCTACGGCTTTGTGATACAAGCCTCCGTTCGGTAAATAATCCTTTTCATAAATCTTTGCCGTTTCCCCTGTATCTACTAAAATCAAACCATCAGGATGTTCAATTAAAGAGCAATAAGTAGGCATCCATTCGCCCCACTTTTGAGTGAAGATAAGTTGATATAGTCGGGAAAGCACATTGCTTGCACCTGTTAATTGAAATTGCTTACAGCGAACCGTCCCTGTTTGAAGTAGATGGATTTTCATAGAAAGAATTTTAAGTATCGTTCAAGGTAATAACATTCTATCAAATAATTATCACATACAAGGCATTTTTTCTACCCGTCGAGCATGTCGCCCACCTTCAAAGTCTGCTGCTAGAAATGCCTTAACGATATTTAGTGCCATCCGCTTACTGATAAAACGGACAGGCATAGCTACCACATTCGCATTGTTGTGTTGTACTGCTAATTCTGCAATCTCTACCTTCCATGCTAGGGCAGAGCGTATTTGCTGATGTTTGTTTGCCGTAATATTTACGCCATTTCCACTGCCACATAATAATATTCCTACGTCTGCTTCCCCTGATTCTATACTCGCCACGGTGGGGTGTACAAAATCTGGATAATCAACAGAATCTAACGAATTTGTCCCAAAATCTAGAACGGTATACCCTTGCTTATCGAGCATTCTAATGATACTGTCCTTATATGGAAAGCCTGCATGGTCACATCCTATAGCTATTGTTTTAACTTTCATTCTTTTATTATTTCTAACTACTTTGTAAACTACAAATTAAACACCCTAGAAATGGTAAAACCTAATCGCACTTCTCCATTCGCCCAAGTAGTCTGCGTATTTGGAATGTAATCCGTTTCCATGATACCTCTAGCATTGGTCAAATTTATTTGAAAAACATGCCCACCCGTATCTATTTCTAAACCAAGACCAATTGCTGATTTCGAGGCATCCGTACCTAGGGGCGTTGAGACGTCTACGATAATACCCATTACTTTGGTTATTTGAAAACGAGACGCTGCACCAAAACTGAAAGTACCATTTGCTTCTTCAAACCCTACAATATTTCGGTGGACATAAGAAGGGAAAATTTGTAATGAAAAACGGTCTGAAAATTTTCGAGCCACTAAAAGTTGTCCTGCAAAAATAAATCGGTGAGAAAATTGACTGAAGTGATTTAAAACAAATTCATTTGTTTCATCTCTGGGCATCGTAGAAATACTGTGTACACCATAAGCAGTCATGGAAATAGGGGATTCATCTGACTGGCGGAGCGCTCTATACTTCAAAGTGGTACTCAGCAGTCTATTTAATGGTCCTGCCCCTTTTGTTCGATGAATGCCTATATTTATATTATCGGTAACGCCGTAATCAAACCCAATTAAAATATCTTGTGCATTTTCTAAGCCATAAAAAGACTGCCAACCTCCTTTCAGATCCCCGAACCTATGTCCAATTCGCATATCCAATTTACGTGCTTGTATTGTCTCAACGGAATGAGTATTGATAATTTTGGTGTCTTTAAATGTTCTACGAACATATTCTTGACTATGCAGCGCCTGAAAACTGCTAATAAATATAAACAAAAACAATAAATGCTTCATCTAAGGTAGGTTAGTAACAAATAATTGAGATTGCAAATATAAGTAGGTAGGGTTAAACAGTAGAGACAATTTATGAATTGTCTTTGGTATTTGTCGCCTAAATGATGACAAGAAAAGAGCTTACAAGAAAAGTAGAGAAATTGTATCACTTTAAGAAGTTGGGGCGGCAAGTTTATTCATTGGATCACTTGTAGTGGAATGTCGTCAACTTAAGAAAAACTAGGTAGCTTATAAGACATAATTCAACGCTGAGCTACTTCCGTAGCTACACGGATTTTTTTTGGATCTTTGTAGGTCGTGTATCTAGGCGTTGACTTTTTTTATTACCATGTACATACTAACTCCAATACGGAGCTACTTCGTAGCTATATGGATTTTTGTAGGTCGTGAAGGATGTTGACAGTTGAAAATCATCATACAGGTACGTCACGCTCGTTTACACTCAATTCCATTAAGCTCTATAGATCATACAATTAGCATGCATTCCAGCACCAACAGAGGCCATAACAATTAAGTCTCCTTCTTTAATTTTATGATTTGGTATTTGATTTTGTTGTATTAAATCCATTAATGTTGGAATAGTTGCAACAGAGGAATTACCTAGAAATTGTACAGACATCGGCACTAAGGCATCAATATCTCCCTTTACACCATTCATTTTAAAAAGCTTTTCCGCCATCGCTATAATCATTTTCTCATTGGCTTGATGAAAAAGAAAATGATCTACTTTTTCAACTGGAATGCCCGCTTTTTTTAGACAATTATTGACTAATTCTGGAACGTAGGTTACGGCATATCTATACACTTGTCTACCTTCCATTTTAATAAAAAGCGATTCAGGTGCATCTTGATTATAGGATTTTCCCATTTTAAGAAAATCTACTTCTTTATTACAATGGGAATAACTTTGATAGGCAATGATGCCTTTATTATTATCCGTATCATCTTGTGCTTGCAAAATTACAGCCCCTGCCCCATCTCCAAAAAGCATGGTATCTAAATCATGCTGGTCTACATATCTTGACAATAATTCTACCCCTATTACTAATACATTTTTGGCCTCGCCCAATGCGATTCTTCTATGTGCTTGCGTCATCGCTTCAATCCAACCTGGGCAGCCAAAAATTACATCATAGGCGATACAATTAGGGTTACGAATACCTAATTGGGCTTTAATTAAAGAAGCCATGTTAGGAATAGTGTGTGGCTTCGATTCGCCATGCACCATGTTCCCTGCGTTATGTGCAATGATAATTCCATCTAATTCCTCTCCATTGAGCTGTGCAGATGCCAAAGCTTTTTTTCCAGCTTCTGTAGCAATAGACACACTATCTGCATCAGGGGTGGCATATCTTCGTTCTTTTATTCCAGAAATTTGCTGCAATTTAGCCGTAATTTCTTTGGTATCTTTCTGCATAGGTTGCCCATCCTTTTTATAGAAGGTGTGCTGCAAAAAATCTGAATTTGGTACGATACGTTTTGGAAGGCAAGATCCCGTTCCTATAATAACAGAATTATTCATAATCTAAAAAAAAGTGTAGAAGGTCGCTGGAGCATTAAAATAGCGAATTTTCGCTATGACATCCAAGGTAAGTTAATTTCTTAATGAAGCTATGCTTAACCCTGTAAATACTACATTTCTTTTTGGAATAACTACGAAAACCAAATACCCCTTTTTTTAGTCTTTAGGAAGCTGCTGATCCTCTAGATAGGCTTGATATGCTTGTGGAGTGTCCAAATCAATAGCTCCTTTCGGAAAGGGTATGCTTGCGACTAAAGTCCGATTACTACGAATAATTCCCCTAGCTCCCTCATCTGCTTGTAAGGCTAATAATTTTGGAAAAAACTGTTTATCTAATAAGGCAGGTACGCCCAATTTATGACCATAGTCTGCACAGATAATTGGCTTTTGGGTCAAGGTATATTGCTCGATGAGTTGGTCGAAAATGGTAGTGCTTAAATATGGTTGGTCACTTACGGATATGATAATGGCATCTAAATTTGGGGCTTGTTCTAATAGGTGTTGTAGTCCTACACTAAGGGTACTCCCCATTCCTTTTTCCCAGTTTTTGTTGATAACCATATTGATGCCTGTGATTTGTCTGGAAAGGACTTTTTGAATGCGTAGTGCATTGGCTCCTAGTACGACTGTTATGTACTGACTTGTAGATTTTTTTGCGGCAAGGATACTGTGTTCTATTAGGGTTTGATTGTCTTTTATTTTTAGTAATTGTTTGGATTGGCCCATTCGGCGGGATGCGCCTGCGGCTAGGAAGAGGGTGGCTATGTTGGGTTGTTGTTCCATGACTTCGTCATTCTCCCACGACTTCGTCATGGGTTACAAGATGTCGTCCCTTCAGGACTATGAGTAACGGGATGTGGCTAGCGCTTTTTGTGCTTCTAAGTACAAGTCTTCGCAGCCGTTGGGATTGGCTGCTTGGGATTTTGAGAGGCCAAAATCAGAAATCATACATCATAAATCATATATCCATCTAGTTCAAAGTGTGATGGATATATGATTTATGATTTAAAATTTATGATTTCCGTCCTATCAAACAGGAATACGTAGTCTGACAAACGAATGATAAATCCCAACGGCTGCCAAGGCTTGTACTTAGAAGCACAAAAAGCATTAGCCACATCCCATAACTCACAGTCCCAA
>CAKZUM010000306.1 GCA_937921525.1 uncultured Saprospiraceae bacterium | reverse complement strand
TCAAAAATAAAAAAGATGTGGCCTTTATTATTTTGTTTGCCGAGGAAGGAAGCTAGTTTCACCCGTTGTGCCTCCCCACCAGATAAGGTACTAGAAGATTGACCTAATTTGACATAGCCCAATCCAACATCAAATAAAGGCTGTAATTTATTGATAATATTTTTGATGTCGCTGAAGAAATCTAAAGATTCTTCCACACTCATTTCGAGTATATCAAAAATATTTTTTCCATTATATTCTACCTCTAATACTTCACTTCTAAATTTTCTCCCTTTACATTCCTCACACTCCAAGCGCACATCTGCCAAGAATTGCATCTCCACCACTTGTTCCCCTTCTCCTTTACAAGTCTCGCATCTACCGCCTTCTACATTAAAAGAAAAATGACCAGGCTTATATCCTCTAATCAAAGAAGCCTGTTGCTTACTCATTAATTTCCGAATCTCATCATAGGCTTTTACATACGTCACAGGATTGGAACGAGACGAGCGACCAATAGGACTCTGCGTAATCATTTCAATTTGTGTGATCGCTGCCAAGTCTCCTTCTAAAGCTTCATGTCTACCGGGGGCAGTAGGGTGGGGGAGTTCAAAATGTTTCTTGAGAGCAGGATATAGGATTTGCTTGACCAAAGTTGTTTTACCAGAACCAGAAACACCTGTAACAACCGTCAATGTGTTCAAAGGAAATTCTGCTGTAACTTCTTTAAGATTATGTTGCTTCGCTCCTTTTAAAACAATCTTATTGTATATTTTTCTGCGACTACTCGGCGTAGCAATTTTCATACGATCACTCATGTATTGTGCCGTCAAACTCTTGGACGCTTTATCATATATCTGTTCATAAGGGCCTGCAAAAACGACCTCGCCCCCATGTATACCTGCCTCTGGTCCCATGTCCACTAAGTAGTCTGCATTCTTAATGAGGTCTTCTTCATGCTCTACTACGATGACGGTATTTCCAAGATCTCGAAGCTCTTTTAATACAGTGACTAAGCGATTCGTATCTCTCGGATGAAGCCCCACACTAGGCTCATCTAGGATATACATAGAGCTAGTCAGATTGCTACCAAGCGTACGGGTCAAATTGATTCGCTGTGTTTCTCCGCCACTCAATGTAGCAGATATTCTATTTAAGGTTAGATAATTTAACCCCACATTCATCATAAAATTGAGCCGATTGGTAATTTCTAAAACCAAGCGTTTGGCAATAGTAGTATCTGCCTCATCTAGTTTTAATTTTTTAAAATGAACTACTAATTCATCTATCGGAATATTGACTAACTCCGTGATGTCTTTTCCATTTATTTTTACGTAAGTGGCTTCCTTTCTCAGTCGACCACTATCACATTCGTTACAATCTGTCTTCCCTCTATATCTTGCTAAGGTTACTCGGTTTTGTATTTTGTATAATTTAGCTTCTAGTTCTTCAAAGAATTTATTGATCCCTTTAAAATGCTTATTTCCTTTCCATAACAATTGCTGCTGCGCCTTCGTCAAATCTTCATAAGGCGTATGCACAGGAAAATCAAATTGATGCGCATTTTTTAAAAAACGATCTAACCATTTTCCTCTAGTCTCTCCTTTCCAACAAGCGATCGCTCCATCATATACCGATAGGGAGGTAACAGGAATAACCTTATGCGGGTCTAAGCCAATGCTTTTTCCATAGCCTTCACATTTGGGACAAGCACCATAAGAATTATTAAAATTAAATAGCTGTGGGGTAGGGTCTAAAAAACGAATGCCATCTAATTCAAAACGATTGTTAAACAGCCGTTCTTCTTTGCCCATAATATCCACAATCGCTTCTCCTTCACTTTCATAGAATGCTGTTTGGATAGAATCACCTATTCGTTTAATATTTTCCTCGTCTTCTTTTTTGACTACGAAACGATCTATTAATATGCGAATGTCTTTTTTCTTATAAAAGGCAACTGTCTTTTTTAGATTTAATATTTTGCTTTCCAGTACATCTTCAATCCGCTCTAATTTTTTCTTTGCGTAAATACGCGTGTAGCCCTTTTGTAATAATAGATTTAACTCTTGTTCTAAAGTTCGATCATCATATTTTTGCTGTAGTGGAATAAATAATTGAACCTTATCCCCTTCTTCAAAATTCATGATGAAATCCGTCACATCAAATACTTGATGTCGTTTTACCAGTTCGCCCGATACAGGCGAATAGGTCTTTCCAACTCTAGAAAACAATAACCTTAGGTAATCATAAATTTCAGTCAAAGTACCAACCGTAGATCGAGCATTATTCGTACTGACTTTTTGCTCAATCGCAATGGCAGGACAAACGCCTTTGATGTAATCTACATCCGGCTTTTTCATTCGCATTAAAAATTGCCGAGCATAAGAGGAGAGACTTTCTACATAACGCCGTTGCCCTTCTGCATATAGGGTATCCATTGTGATGGACGATTTGCCTGAGCCAGATACGCCCGTGATCACGACAAATTGATTCTTGGGGATTTTTAGATCAACGTTTTTTAAATTGTTGGCTCTGGCGCCTTTTATGTAGATTTCTGGATTCATAGTATTTGTTCTTTATTGGACGTTGGTTTTCCCCGATGTCCCGACGTTGATTTTTCCCCAGGGCTTTGCCCTGGGCTACAGGATGTCGCACCGTTGGTGCTGGTTGGAACGTGATGTCAA
>CAKZUM010000305.1 GCA_937921525.1 uncultured Saprospiraceae bacterium | reverse complement strand
AGTACAAGGGGTCGTCATGGCTGGCAGAACAATCAGCTATTTACGAACTAATGAAGATGTCAACAATACCTTTAAAAGTGTGGGTAGGTGTTTAGAAAAAGGAGGAATACTTTGTTTTGATTTCATAGATGCCAATCGCTTTATTCCTGAAATCGCAGGCGGAAAAGAGATTACGCATGAGGCAATATATAAAGGCATCCATTATCTACGAGAAAGTAAATGGACAGCGCACTTGGTACAAGGTATGGACTTTCATTGGTCCTCCACCTATTATAAAAAAGAGAAAAATAGTTTATTAGAAATCGGTAAGGATGATTCTATTATTCGAACCTTCACCAAAGATGAGTTGATTCTTTTTCTAGAGCTGAATCAATTTGAAGTGAAAGAGATTATTGATAAGACTTCTTATGCGTTTCCTACTTATGTGATTGTTGGGGAGAAGAGATAGGGAAATTATTAGCTAATGAAAGAAATGAACGCAGAGACGCTGAGATGCGGAAACCTAGTAGTAATTTGACTCTGCATCTCAGCGTCTCAGCGTTCATTTTTACCAATTGGCGACAGCCAATTTCTATATAATTAATCCCTCATTACTAAGCCGAATTCCGACTAGCATTAATGTTACCATATAGAGATCTAGTCACAATCTTTTCATAGGTCTCTTTAGCGGAGACATTTTGACTGATTTTTTGTAAGGCGTATTGTTGAATGACTAATAAGGGTAAAACTATTTCATCCCGAATCGCTATTGAGGCTCTTGAAATTGGCTCCTCCTGCATTAAAATATCAAAGTCCGATATTAGCAACATCATTTCTTTAGATAGTTTATATTCATCATGGAGGATGTTCCAAAACCCACTATATTGTTTGTCTTCTTTCATGTAGCTCGTTAGGTCGAAGTTACACTTTGATAAAGACATCATACTATTTAAAATAAGTGCTTTAAAGAAGGGTGCATCTTTAAATAAGCGTTTCACTTCCTGCAACCTACCTTGATCGACCATCGCTTTAATGGCCGTACCAATACCGAAATAGCCCGGTACATTTTGCTTCAATTGACTCCATGAACCAACGAAGGAAATCGCTCTTAAATCACTTAGGGTCAATTCTTTTTTATTTCCTCTTTTACTTGGACGACTACCGATATTGGCTTTACCATAATACTTTAAGGTACTCTTATTTTCTAAGTAAGGAATAAACATCTTATGCTTTTTGAGGGCATCGTATTTTTCAAAACTTAACTCGCCTAATTCCTCTAGTAGTTTCCTAGATTTTGGTGGAATTTCTTTTCCTTTATCCGTAAAACTATTAGAAAGTCCTGCAGTAATTAGTTGTTCAAAATTATGATTGAATTGTTCCTGCGTACCGTAGGTACTAGTAATCGTTTGACCCTGTATCGTCAATTGAATTTCATGGTTGGCAATATGCTTACTTTGGGACGCATAAAAGCTATGCGTTTTTCCACCACCTCGTGCAGGCGGCCCTCCCCTACCATCGAAGAATATGGCCTTAATATTATTTTTTTCACAGACCATCGATAAGGTCTCCTTCGTTTTAAATATCGACCAGTTGGCTTTTAAATAACCTCCATCCTTCGTACCATCCGAGAAGCCTAGCATGATGGTTTGCGCATTATAGCGTCTAGACAAGTGCATACGATATTCTGGTATATCAAATAACTGCTGCATCGTCTTTTCCGAATCCCTCATGCCCTTCATTGTTTCAAATAAAGGTACAATGTCAAAGCTGATTTCCTTACCTTCCCAACCACACCAACGGAATAGTCCGTAAACCATTAATACCGCAAATCTATCTTCAGAATTACTAATGATATAGCGATTACATCCTTCTTCGCCATTCTCATTTTGAATACTTTTAAGTTGCCCTATATTTTGGATCGTATCATTAATGACCGATTCATCAAACGTGAACTTCGTTGCATCAATTTCTTTTCGCAATAAAATTTCTTGAAATTCGTCATCACTTAGTTCCTCTAAATTATCCTTGATTACCCCAGCAGATTTCAAAATACTAGTGACCGTTTTGATATGCACACTATTATCTTGTCGAATATCTAAATTGGCAAAATGCGTTCGGAAGATTTTTACTTTATCAATTAACTTTTCTAGATCACTTAAATAAAGTTGGTGGTACTTATCAATTAAAACTGTTCTGGCATTTAATAGAGGTGTAATAATTTCTTTATAGTTCAATACTTTTGTAGCATCGAACATAGACGCGTATAGTTTAGTCCGTAAAACAAATAATTCATCTTCTATTTCTCTAAAAGATAATTTCTTTTGTAGCTTTTTTAAATCATTATAGTAGCATTTCATTAAAGTCATTCGGAGTGTATTGGCTACATCCTTCGTAATTTCGGGTGTTACAAAAGGATTTCCATCTCTATCACCTCCAGGCCAGAATCCTAACTTAATAATATCCGGATTTTCGAACTCTCCATTTCTAGTTTTTTCCTTAATGGCACTATACAAATCTCCGATAGCCTCATAATATACATGGCGTAGGAAATAGATGATATTTTTTGCCTCGTCAAAAGGTGTCGGCTTTTTAGAGTTGATTAAAGAAGTCAAGCCTAATTGCTGTAAGGTAAGATCTATCTCATTTAATTTATTGTCAGGAATAAGTGTTCTCAACTTATTGATAATATCCAAAACAGACGGAGGGTAGAATTGCGTAGGGTGGGCTGTAAAAACAATCCTTGCACTGAAAGTAGCTAACTTCTGTGCGATCTTATCCCAGTTATCTTCTTTATCTAATTTTTGAAAGAAATCACTAATTGTTAAGGCATCGCCATGGGCTTGTACCTCTTGAAAAGCAGCATCTTCTACACTATCATACAGCACCACTTGACGCTCTACGTACTGAATGACCATAAACATAAAATTCAACTGCTCTTTTTCCGTTTTCAAGTTGGCATAATTATCAAAAAAGGAGCTTAATATTTCTTCTGGGTTTTTTCCAGCAGCTAATCCATCCTTACTAACCTTAAATAAAAGGGGTACTAACATGCCAATATTACTGTCCCTCGTATAAGGAAGATTTAAAAACAGACTGTTGTAAATCTTAAACTTGTTATCGACTAGCTTATCGAAAACTTCTAAGCTCTTAGATCTCTTCATGTGGTATACTATTTAAGAAATTGATTTCCTCTATCAAAGATAGGTGTAGACTATTTTCAAGAGGATGAAATACATTTGTATTTGGATGGTTCTATTTAGTAACGAGTGAAAAATAAGTTCCCCATTTTGGGTAGTCAAATATAAAGCTAGACAAGGCGGAAAACGTAGGCGATGCCCAGCATCGACGAGGCTTTCCAACGCAGTATAGTTTTATATTTGGCAGCCATAAATGCGGATGTTATTATTTAGTCGTTACTTAGTGCAGTTACCGCAAATTTACTTAAAG
>CAKZUM010000304.1 GCA_937921525.1 uncultured Saprospiraceae bacterium | reverse complement strand
CGGACTCTTAGTAGCAGACACTTAGAAAGTGGCTGATACTTGGGGTCTACGAAAAGGTGTCAGCCATTTTTAAAATGTCTGCCACCAAGAATTCGTCGTTAATGACCTGATTATCAAGCGCCTTTTCTGATAGCCTGACGGGTATGGTTACAAACTTCGACGATCTGCTATTATATCGCCTTTTCAAGGATATAATCTACGGTCATCTTAAACCACCACTTCCCACATAGTCGTAGGATCAAAATACTTCTGTGCAAGATCTCTCAACTCCTGTGCAGAAATAGTATGTACCAAATCTACCATTTTTTGAAAATCACCATAAGGGCGATTTTCCAAGACCAATGTTTTGACCAAATCAGTTACTCGAAATGGGCCATCCACCATATTGAGCATATTACCCAAGATATAATTTTTAACCATTTCCAATTCTTCGTCAGGAACTAAATCATTTTGAAGCCGCGCCATTTCAAAATAAATTTCTTTAAGGGCTGGCTTTAAAAATTCATTGCCTACTTCTGTAGAAACATAGAAACAAGCATCATGCTGCATCGTGTCTTGGACAGAGTAGATGTTATAAGTATAGCCTTTATCTTCTCGAATATTAGCCATCAAACGAGAACCAAAATAGCCTCCGAGTACCGTATTTAAAACAGTAAAACCACCATAATCTTCATGGTTTCTAGTAATTGTTTTCTTACCTATACGAATCGCTTTTTGTACGGAATTAGGTATAAGAAATTCTACTTTTTTAGCTTTGGCAAGAGGGGCCGCAGGAAAGACAGGATTCGTTTTGATTCCAGTAGGCAATTGACCTAAATGCTCATCTAGTAATTGAATGATGGTATCATCTATTTTACCACTTAAAAATATAGTGCAATTTTGAGCGTGAAAATTAGATGTAAAGTGTTGTATCAGATCAGCTCGTTGAAGTTGGTCATAGCTTTCCGTAGAGCTATTATATCCGTAAGGATGCTTATCTCCGAACAACAACTCAGTGATCTTTCGATAAGCAACCACATCATTTTTCGTTAAGTCCACCTGCATCCGTCTCTTACTATTCTTCTTAAAAGTGTCTAATTCTTGCTCTGGAAAAATAGGTACAGTTAATAACTCTTTTACTAAGCCAATTAGCTTTGGAAAGTGCTTATTCATGGAATAGTAGACCAGACTAGAATAGTCTAAACTGGTCGGCAAACTAATCGTTGCACCATAGAAATCAATCATTTCTGCAATTTCTCCAGAGGAAAAAGAATCTGTACCCTCTCGAAGCATCCGACTAGTCGCTCTAGAGGCTAATTGTTTATGTTCAAAAGGCCTCCCAGCGCGAATAATAATTTGCATTTTCATAACCGCTTGTGTACCCATATTGGTCACGTATAAAGGAATCCCATTCGACAATTTTAGTTCTTGCGGTGCAGGAAGCGGTATTTTAGTTAAGGTCTTTATTGGCGGTTGCGCCGTTCTGTCTAGGATCATTGCTTTTTGAGAGAGAAAATCCTCTGTTACTTTCTACCTCTGTGTCGAATTTATTTCCTAAAGGAAAATAATACTAACTGTCATCTCATTCCTTCGGAATGTTAGTTAGTATTGAACGCAGAGACGGTGAGTTGCAGAGTTTTTTTCGTAGAAAAAAATAGTAGCGCAAAAGTAGAAGGTATTATAGATACAAAGGAGGAAAAAGGGAGATATTTTCGTCCGACAACAAGCTATTTTTAGTCTTTAAAAACGTACAGTGCTCAGAACATCACATTTCGACCAAAAGTTATCCACATTATGTGGATTTCTAATTGAACAAAAGTAGTTAAGAAGGTGTATTTTTGTGACAATAGATAACTGGCTGACTTTGGAGCGATTTTTCCATATAAAGTTATTTATTGCTTTAACAATCAGCATAATACAAGCATATGAAATTTAGCATTTCTTCTACTCAGTTATTATCGCAATTGCAAATTGCGGGTGGAGCAATAGGATCTAATCCGGTATTGCCAATACTGGAAGACTTTTTATTTTCTATCAAAGGAGATAAGCTAACAATTACAGCAACAGACCTAGAGACAACGATTATTACGAAAGTGGAGGTCATGTCTGCGGATAAGGATGGAATAGTAGCTATTCCTGCAAGAATTTTATTAGATACATTGAAAGCTTTGCCTCAACAGCCGATCACTTTTAGTATAGATGAGGAGACTTTTGCGATTGAGATTAAATCTGCCTATGGTAAGTATAAATTGGCAGGAGAGAATGGACAAGATTTTCCAAAAATACCAGAGTCTGAAAAGGTAGACTCTATTAATTTGGATAGTTCCGTATTGGCGCATGGTATTTCTAAGTCTTTATTTGCTACTAGTAATGATGAGCTTCGACCTGCAATGACAGGAGTTTATTTTCAAGTAGACTTTGGAAAATTGATACTTGTTGCAACCGATGCACATAAATTAGTAAAGTATACATTTAACAATCTAAATAGCGAAGTATCGACTTCCTTCATCGTTCCTAAAAAAGCATTAATGCTCTTAAAGAACGCTTTACCCGGAGAAGGGGCAGCAAAAATATCTTTCAATAAAGCCAATGCCTTTTTTGCATTTGATGATATGCAAATTATTTGTCGATTGATTGATGCTCGATACCCTGACTATAATGCGGTTATTCCAGTGGACAACCCGAATGAATTAGTTGCCACTAGAGCAGACCTACAGAACTCGTTGAAGCGGATTGCTATTTATGCCAATAAAACGACTAATCAAGTTGTGTTGAATATTCAAGATGGTAGTTTGACGGTATCTGCGGAGGATTTAGATTTCTCCAATGCAGCTACCGAGCAATTGACTTGTACTTACAACGGTGATCCAATGACAATCGGTTTTAACGCTAAATTTTTGGTTGAAATGTTAGGAGTTTTAGATTCTGAAGAAATCAAAATACACTTGTCTTCTCCTACTCGTGCAGGAATTTTAGTACCTGTAGAGGAAATGGAAAACCGAGAAATTTTAATGTTGGTAATGCCTGTTATGTTGAGTAATTAGATTTAATAGTTGGCAAACATTCTAACAGGAAAATCTCCTACTTTTGTTGAAAGGTAGGAGATTTTTTGTTTTGAAGAATACCTATAATTGGTTTATTCTAATCGTGCTTTTTTACCACGGATTCACGGATTAAGCTAAGGACATTTCTAATCCGTGAATCCGTGGTTAAAAAGTGTCAACTACTTTTGTGGTTTGGATCAACTTGTCGAGTTTTCAAAAAAAACCGTGTGTTGAATTATGCCTATTTAGAAATATTAACAATAAATAATGAGCTTAGAAACAAATCTAAATACCCGTGCAGGAAATGCCTGCGAACTATGTGCAGCAACAAACAATCTAAATACCTACACCGTTCCAGAAGCACCAACAGCAGGCTTAGACGGTCACGCCTTAATCTGCACCACCTGCCAAACTCAGTTAGAAGATGCAGTGGCAGTCGACCCAAATCATTGGCGTTGCCTAAACGATAGTATGTGGAATACCGAGCCTGCCGTCCAAGTTCTAGCATGGCGAATGTTACATCGACTAAGAGGCGAAGGATGGCCTGTAGATTTGTTGGATATGATGTATATGGAACCAACGACTTTAAAATGGGCAAAGGCGACAGAAGTAGAAGAGGGCGAAGAAAAAATAATACACAAAGATGCGAATGGTAATATTTTACAGGCAGGCGATACGGTTAGTTTGACTCAAGATTTGAATGTGAAAGGCTCTAGTTTTACTGCCAAAAGAGGAACAGCGGTAAGAAGAATATCTTTGGTATTCGACAATCCAGAACATATAGAGGGAAAGATCAATGGGCAACAAATCGTCATCTTGACGAAATACGTTAAGAAGCAGAAGGATATGGGGTAGTAGTGAGAAAGTGAGAGCGGAAAAAATCTTACATCATAAATCAGAAATCATACATCATAAATCCATCTAGTTCAAAGTGTGATGGATTTATGATGTAAGATATTTGATTTATGATTTAAAACCACCCCACTAGCAGCATCCCCCACCAGGCGTACAAGCCTCGCTACTATCCGCAAACAAACCCGACAAATCCACCTTTGGCTCAGCACTTACCGCAACAGCAGGCGCACAACAAGCAACCGCTTTTTCTTCTTCCGTCACCGCCCGATCCTTTGCCTTACAACAAGTTTGATCTTGCCCTAATTGAACGATGATTTGTTTGTCATGTATCGCTACATTGCCTACTGGAAGAACTGCCTTATGAAATTGGTGATTGCCATACTCAAATTTGATTTCCACATCACCCCACGTTGCGCGGACTTTTTCTACAACAGTGAAAATATCCAAAGCTTTAGAGGTATTGACTCGGTGATCTGGTTCTGGCAATTCATTTTCCCATAATTGGATATGTACCTCTTGCCATTTATTTTGGACACCTCCACAATCTACCGTATCATACTGGACATTTTTGATTTCCGTGATATGATAATCCATTCTCGTAAAGCTACCAGATTGGTATTCAAATAATAGCGGGAGATTGGGATGGTCGTTGAGTATTTTTAGAAATTCGTTGGTTGTCATTGGTTTAAAATTTAGTTGCTAGTTATTGAAGTTGTTTAAAAATGTCCAAGCACTTACCTACCATCACATCCAGGCTTAGCATCAATATCTGATTCTAAGCGAATACTGCTTAGTCCAATATCTACCCCCTCTCCTGCTGTGATAGTCAATGCAGAGGTAATTTTGGTCATGTCGACACCAAGATCACCAAAACAACTTAGACTTATTCGATATTCTTGCCATTCATTAGCTGCAATGTTGATATCGAGGGTTTGGTCACAAGAGGCTCCTTGACTACACATACCAATTTTGACAACTGCATCGTTGGTTTTAAAGGATTTTGCGGAGAAAGCAAGTTCCATTGCACCATTCGCCTGACGAGACATATCTTCTACTGAAGAAGTGCTAATCCGCATTTCGTCATAGTCTGATTTAGTCCATTTTATCCTTAAAGCATCTTCTTGTGCTTTGTGATCTGTTTTACTAACTATTAACCCTCCAACAGATGTGGGGAAACTAGCAATTTGCTTAATCAAATCACCTGAACTCAACCATAGTCCCCAAGGTGCAATAGGAATACCCTTACCAAAAAACTCCCCTGTAGATGCTACAGCAGTATTCTCCAAACCTGATTTTTCTGGAAGTTGACTGACTGTTGAAGTATTATTATAAGAAAGACCATAACCCAATTTAAACAAGGGTTCCTCATCTTCTGAGGCTATAGCACTAGCTGGCCAGGAAAAAGAAAGTCGGCCTGTAAAATCAAAAGAAGGATTTCGTTGAAATAACAAATCTGAAATACCACCTCCTTCGCTACCAGGTAACCATGCAGCGACAAATGCATCCGACTTATTTATTTCTGGATTGGTCCATAGTGGGCGACCTGAGAGAAAAACGGATACAACAGGAATACCTTTACTTTGAAATTTAGCTAATTCATTTACGTCAAAACCATTTGGAACAAAGTCAAGATTTTTAAGGTCGCCTTGGAATTCCGCATACGGGTCTTCTCCGTAAATAGCGATCACAATATCAGCAGCTATCTCTGCATCTGCTTTAGGTGAAAAAATAACCTTACCCCCAGCTTGATTGACTGTTTCTCTTATACCATCCAATATAGATTCGCTATTGGGAAACTCATCGTTGGTATGATCTGTTCCCTGCCAGGATAATGTCCAACCTCCACAGGCTTTAGAAATATTTTCTGCACCATCACCTACGACCATAATGGTTTTAGTAGCATCTATAGGTAAAGTACCGTTATTATTTTTAAGCAAAACCATTGATTCTCGAACAGCTTGTCGGGCAATGGCTCTATTTGCAGGAAGCCCTAGCAGACTTTCATCTCCTGCATTTTTACGAGTACTAGGTGCACCTTTTGTAAATATACCTGAAGCAATTTTCACCCGAAGAATACGGCGTACCGCATCATCTAAGCGAGACATTGGAATCGTTCCATTCTTTACATGATTCAATGTACTTTTATACAAGCCCTTCCAACTGTCGGGAGCCATATACATATCGAGACCTGCGTTCAGGGATTGTGGACAATCAGTATTTGTACAGCCAGGTACCTGACCATGACCGTTCCAATCACCTACCACAAAACCATTGAAACCAAGTTGTTCCTTCAAGACATCAGTTAATATTTCTTTGTCACCATGAAGTTTTCTACCTTGCCAACTTGAAAAGGAAGCCATTACCGTTTGTACACCTGCGGGTATAGCACTGTAGTACCCTGCCGCATGTACATTTCGCAACTCTGCTTCACTAATAAGTGCGTCTCCTTGATCGGCACCTTTTTCAGTCGCACCGTCAGCTAGAAAATGTTTAGCACTGGAAATAACACGACCATCTCCCATAAAATTTGGATCCCCGATACGACCCTGCAAGCCGTAGACAATACGATCTCCATAGGATTTCACGATCTCTGGATTTTCAGAGAATCCTTCATAGCTTCTCCCCCAACGTAAATCTTGTGGTACCGCTAAAGTAGGCGCAAAGGTCCAATCATGCCCAGATATAGTCAATTCATGAGCAGTTACTGCTGCAATTTGCTCGATTAAGTCAGGATTGTTCATTGCGCCGAGTCCAACGTTATGCGGAAAAACAATCGCACCAGTAAGATTGGCATGGCCATGTACTGCATCTATTCCCCACATACAAGGGATAGCTACCTCAACACCTTCGTCATCAATCGAAGCATTGTAGTATTTATCAGCCATTTCCAACCAAGTTTTGGTATCTGCATAAGGTAACGGACCAGGTGCTGAATTTCCTCCACTTAAGATAGCACCTAAACGATATTCCTTCACCTCCTCTGGCGTAATAGATCCACTATCTCCTTGGATAACTTGACCTACTTTTTGTTCTAGCGTCAATTTTGGCAGGAGGGCATCTATCTGTGCTTCTATTGCTGGGTCTAATGGTAAGGTTTTAATTCTTGGCCAATCTTTAGGGTTTACAAGATTCGCTGGCTTTTCTACATTTGTTTCATTTACGTCTGTAGTGGTTGTTACCTCTGTAAGATTCTCTAATTGAGAACAGCCCAAAACCAAAATAGACAACATACCTAATAAGGAGATGAGTAAGAATGAAGACTTGAAAACATACATATTATTAAAATTAATTTAGATTGATATTAGATGTTTTTTCTTTTTACTAACTAAGAGTGTAAGTTAGTTTTTTTCTTATATAATTCATCAATCTTTTGTATCATTGAGTAAAAAATTGACTAAAAAACAACAGTGGCTCGTAAAGGGATATACCTTTATTTCCGAACATGGAATGGGTAAAATAAATATTGAATTACTTGCAGCCAGAATGGGAAGTAGCAAATCTTCATTTTATCATTTTTACGGTAATTCTGAAAGTTTTACTACAGACTTACTTAATTATCATCTCCAGCAATCGAAGGAATTAGCAATCAAAATTAAAGCCTGTGATAAGCTAAAACCTGATATGATGAATGTTTTTCTTGATAATAAAGAAGATATTTTATTCCACAAACAATTGAGAATTAACCGAGAAAACGAAGCGTACAGGAATTGTTTTAAAAAAGCCTACCAAAAGATAGAAGATGCCATGCTAGATAAGTGGATCGTACACTTGGAGCTTCCAAATCAATTACTGTTTGTGAAAGCATTTTTAAATCTAGTTGTCGAAAATTTTCTTTTGCGAATAACAAAAGAAAATTTCACTTATTCTTGGCTGGAAGAATATATTAGAGAAATTAGTTATTTGGTAATACAGCTAAAAACAGTCAAAAAAAATTAACCCATCCAGATTTTGGAATAGAAACACATTCTATTTTACATAATTTTGAAAAATAACAATTGGACGCTTCCGTCCAATATCCTATAGTTAAATCTTATAATTTAGCTTTTTTACTAAAAAAAGAGACAACCTATCATTGATTGCCTCTTCCCTAAAAAAGTTAGTTATGAAGTTAAAATATTTAAAATATCTCTGTGCTTATATTGCGCCGAGCATTATCGTACTATCCATTTATTTTGGTGGTTATTTTTCTTACAGTTCACTCATTTTTCTTTTTGTAGTAGTTCCATTCTTAGAGTTATTTACGTCAAGTAGTACCTACAATATGACAGCGGTAGAGGAAGAAATTGCTGCCCATGATCCTTTCTATGACTATCTATTATACCTCTTAGTACCCTTCCAGTTTTTTATACTTTTTGTCTTTCTTTACAGAATTAGTGATCCTAACCTTATGCTGCATGAGACTATTGGAATGATTACGGCTTACGGCTTGGCCTGTGGGTTGAGTATTAATAATGCACATGAACTTGGTCATAGAGATTCGAAGGTCGAACAGTTTATGAGTAAGATTTTATTGATGACGACATTATATATGCACTTTTTTATTGAGCATAATAGGGGACATCATCTTCACGTTGCTACGGACGAAGACCCAGCCTCCAGCCGATATGGTGAAAATATTTATGCCTTCTATCTTCGGACAGTTTCAGGAAGTTGGTTATCAGCTTGGCAGTTAGAAAAAACACGATTAATTCGCTCCAATAAAAGTGTTTGGCATCTTGAAAATGAAATGTTAAAGTACCAATTTATTCAGTTAGCACTACTAATATTGATCGGTTCTATCTTCGGATTGTCCGTTATGGTTTACTTTATAATTGGAGCAGCTATTGGAATTTTAATGCTAGAGACGGTCAACTATATCGAACATTATGGACTTAGAAGAAAGAAAAGAAAGGGTGGAAAACACTATGAAAGAACCTTGCCTATACACTCATGGAATTCGAATCATCCGTTAGGACGAATGATTTTGCTGGAACTATCTCGGCACTCTGATCATCATTACATTGCCAATCGAAAATACCAAGTGCTTCGACATTTCGAGGAAAGCCCTCAGATGCCTACTGGATATCCGGGGATGATGCTATTAGCCTTGGTTCCGCCTCTTTGGTTTAAGGTAATGCATAAGCTTCTTTAGGCAAGCTCTTAAAGTCTATTAGACTTGTTAAAGAACGTAAAAAAGAAAACCCGTTAATGACCGATTCATTAACGGGTAGTGGCTGTAAGGGAAGGAGTCGAACCTTCACGAGGTGGTTAGCCTTAGTACAAAAGAAAGATAGTGGTCAACCCGTTATACTACGTTTATCCCAGATTCCTCACCCTCGAGACAGGAGGGCATGGCTGCCAGTTTCATCACCTCACAGTGTTATTGAATGGTAAATGTAAAATGGTGAATGGTAAATATTTACCACTTACCATTTTAGCATTTACCATTTAAAAAAGTGGCTGTAAGGGAAGGAGTCGAACCTTCAAGGAGCGGTTAATTCTACAAATAAATTCGTAGAAGTTATTCCGAGCTCTCCACCCTCGAGACAGGAGGGCATGGCTGCCAGTTTCATCACCTCACAGTATTTAAAGTAAATCGAGGACTTTTCTTCGATTTGATATTACAAAGATATAAGCAAGTCTGTTTTGATGCAAATTTTTTAAACATTTTTTAAAATATTTATAAAATTTGCAAAAATAACATCAAATAATTAATAAATTTTCAATTTGATAATAATTTTCAATACTGATTTTTTGAATTTTTAATCTGCCAAAGATTGTTTTATCGTTACTTAATAAACAACACGCACCAATTTCAGCTTACTATTAGCTTCACTAGGAACAATAATCTCATTTGGAGCTATTTGTAAACTTTCTTGAAGTCTCAGTTTTATTTCTCGATCCTCTGTATTGAGGATGCTATTCCGTCTATTTTGCCCGTTCCCTTTTACCACGTATTCACTAACGATACCTTCGTTTTGAATATCATCGTTATAGATTAAGCGCATATGGTGAGGTGTTTTTGCTAAAAAGAAAGAAGAGAACATAGCATCTTCTCCTTGGGCATATTGTTTTTTGTGTAAGACCTTTTCCCAATGTCTGCTACCATCAGAATGCATACTTAAAACGAATAAGTCCTCATAATAGAAGTCCGCATTTAGATAGGTATTATTTTGAGTTGCAGTAGAGCCATACGTAGAGCCATAATAATTTGCCTGATTCCGCTCTAATTCTTTTCGTTGCTCACAGACCATCAGTATCCCCCCATCTCTTCTAATTACCAAGTCTTGGACTTCTACATCAAAGAGACCTTTAGTTATTTTAGATTTTTTTTCTACCAATTCCTCCATTAAACTTTCCTCAAATTCTTGATACTGTAAGGTAAATGCATCTGGTTGCTTGTTAGGAATATTTAAATAATAATAACCTTGTGTTCGGGCTTTATTTTTTTCAGAATACAAGCCCCCTGCAATGAGGGACTCATTGAGATTATCCGCTTTAAATAATACATCGTAGGTTAGCTTATCTTCTAGCTGTATTTTTATTTTTACAATTCCTTCTTTATCAGGCTGGCGATTAAATATTTCAAAGTAATGTGGTTTATTTTCCTTTAAGCGATCATTTTCTCTGTTAATGATGAGGTGCATTCCCCCTGAGTTATTGACGACTAATTGTTGGAAATTGATTCCATTTTGCATATCCTCAGGAGCGATTTTTTGTTCCCACAAGACACTCATTTTTTTTAGACTGAAAGAAGTAAACTCTAGTTTTGAATAAAATTCGGTGTGGAAGAGAATGATGTTTTCTTTATTTTCTGAAACAAGTACCTCTGGTTTGGGAACCGTAAATCGTTTACCATAGTCAACAACGATCGTAGAGTCTACAAGGTTGGCAGCCGCATTATACTTATGGACTTTTACTAAATGATGGCCTTTATCTTTGTATCTATATATAATATAGAAATGATTGTCTAAGCCTACTACTTCTAGTGGAGTGGGTTTCTTTTTATCTAGTTCCAATTCTTTTTCCCAGCTAAGTCCCATTTTTTCATTATAGGCTTGAACTACAAAATCATTGTCCTTATCTCGATACAAAAGAACTTGATCCTTCAATTTTCCAATGATGGCATATTGGTAATCGCTACGAATGGTCACGCCTTCGGATATAGAAATCGTTTGACTTTTTCCTTGCATAAGACACAAAAAGAATAAGCCAATTAGAGAATAATATAGTCTCATGGTGAATATTTTTTTATAAAATACATCTTTTTTTGAAAAAAGAGGTGGATGTCCCCACAAAACTAAAGGAATACATTATAATTGCTTTCATTTTAGAGAGCAGAGAAGCGAGAATAGAGAGCAGAAACAAATTTCGTCATTTTTTAAATAAAGGCTGCTCTATCTCTTAAAAATATCCAGTACTATATAACATGGAAAAGATAAAAACATATTTCCCTAAGCTCTCAGAAGAGCAATTAATTCATTTTGAAAAGCTAGGGCCTCTTTATAAGGAATGGAATCAAAAGATCAATGTAATCTCTAGAAAGGATATAGATAATATTTATTTGCACCACGTCCTACATTCTTTATCCATAGCGGCGGTTGTTCGATTTAGATCAGATTCGGAGATTTTGGACTTGGGTACGGGCGGAGGTTTTCCCGGCATTCCGCTAGCCATTTTATTTCCCAACGTACAATTCACTTTAATTGACGGTACTTTGAAGAAAATTAAAGTGGTGAAAGAAGTGGTCGAAGCATTAGGTTTAAAAAATGTAGAAGCGATGCAAATGCGGGCGGAAGAATTGAAGAAACGGCGATTTGATTTCGTGGTGACTAGAGCAGTAGCAAAAATGCCTCAACTGGCACTTTGGTCTCAAAGATTGCTAAAAAGTAAACATATTCATCCTATCCCGAATGGTATTTTAGCTTTGAAGGGAGGCTATATAAAAACAGAAATCAAGGAGCTACCTAAAGGCAATTATACAGAAATATACAGCATACAAGAATTTTTTAAGGAGCATTATTTTGAGGAAAAATATGTGGTGTACTTGCAGCAATAATATTTTTTAGCGGTTAGAAATTAATTATTTTACACTCAAATTAATTTAATTAAAGATAGATTTTTTGTTTTCTAAAAAAAATATTAGCTTAGTAATGAGGGACTAATAAAATACACAGTTAGTCGAAGAAATCAGTTCTTTTAATCCAAACAAAAAAGTAGAAAACCAAATGAAAACCTAATGATAATCTGTCGTTCCAACTCGCTATTTACCATACTTCTCGCACTATCTTTGATAGCTAATCCGATTTTGCTGTTTAGCCAAAATCTGGCACAACCCACGCTTACAATTGATACAGGAAAAACATACGAACTAAATGATTTTTACTATCTTTTAGAAGAGGGGAAAAATGAGTTGACTATAGAGCAAGTAACTTCTTCTAGTTACGAAAATACATTTAAACCAATAGAAAGTTTTTCTCCACTCAAAGAAGGGGTCATATATTGGGGCAGAATCATTCTTCAAAATAATTTGGCGACACACGAGGCAAAAGCCAATTGGTTATTTAAACCTAAAGATGGAGTCGTTACAGAATTGCAACTCTACTATAGAGATGAATTGAGTAATAAATTTATAAAAAGAACAGTAGGCGAATATGTCCCAAATAGCATCAGTAATGGGATATATCAATTTGCAGGTCGCACAGAACATACCATTCCTATTGCCTTATCTCCACAGAAACCTTTAGTCTTATTTGTTAGGATGAAAAATGAGTTTAGCGGTCGGATTCCTAGCTTTAAAAGTCAACTGACTTTCCCTACAATAGCAGAACAGAATAATTCATTGAGGTTATATTTTATTGGTGGACTTTTCCTTGGTGCTATCTCTATCATGTGCATCTACATAGGAGTACTTGCCTTTTATTTAAAAGATAAAACTTATTTGTACTATGCGCTGTATTTGTTTTTTATAGCCGTCTTGGTTGCTGAAACATTGGGTGTAATTTCCGATTGGGTATTTAACAGTCTATTAGTCGATACTTCTCCGAAGTATAGATTTATCTTTATGGTTTTTAGATCTCCATTGATAATATTTTATCTCCTTTTTATAAAGAGTTACGCAGACTTAAAAACGATTTTACCTACTTGGAATAAAGTATTAAACTTTCTGATAAAGTTTGGTGTCGTATGGATGGTACTTGATTTGATAACGCTTATTATTTCCGATTTCACACCTTTTTATTCAAACTATTTTTTTCTATTTTATTTGTTGATGACTGCACCTAGCACAACGATTATGCTATATCCTTTATACAAGAAAAAAATAAAAGCAAACCAGTATATTATCATTGGTTCATTGATGGTTGTTTTAGGAGGATTGGCTATGGTTCCTATATTACTTGGTGGACTGGTAAAAGATTTTATATCTGTCGTTTTATTTGCCATTTTAGCAGAGGTAGTCATTTTTTCAATAGGGCTTAGTTATAGACAAAGGAATAAAGAACGAGAAATCCAGAAATCTCAGGCAGCTCAACTGGAAGTAGAAAATCTAAAGAAATTTGATACGATTAAGAATAATTTTTATACCAATATAACACATGAATTTAGGACGCCCCTCACCGTTATTATGGGGATGAATGATAATATCAAAGGCCACCAGAAAGAGAAACGTCTAATTAGGCGGAATAGTAAAAATTTATTACAGTTAGTCAATCAATTATTAGATTTATCTAAATTAGAATCTGTAGGTACAAAACTGAATAAAAAGCAAGGAGACATTGTGTACTACCTACAATATTTAGGGGAGTCTTTTAGTTCCATGGCTACAGATAAAGGTATTCAACTAACTTTCTATTCAGAGGAGGAGGAATTGCTGATGGATTATGACGAAGTGAAAATTCAACACATCATATATAATTTATTATCTAATGCACTAAAATTTACATCTGAGGGAGGTAAAGTCATCATGCACCTTCAAAAGATAATACAAGAAGATAAGCCATTTCTGAAGCTGATTGTTAGAGATACAGGTATAGGGATACCCAAAGATCAAATAGCTCATATTTTTGATCGTTTTTATCAAATTGATCACGCCAAGAATAACAGAGCTAATGGAACAGGTATTGGCTTGGCATTAGTAAAAGATTTAGTTCAATTAATGGAAGGGAAGGTAGAAGTTAAAAGCCAAGAAAATAAAGGAACTACTTTTACCATATATCTACCTATTGAAACAAAGTTTCCTTTAGATAGAGAATTACTTACAGACACCAAGTCAAAAGCTACAAGTATTGCCATAAATAATCCAGCAACTACCATGAAAGAAGGGCTAGAACTGGATCTACCTATTCTATTAATTATCGAAGATAATAAAGACATTGTTGCTTATATCCAATCTTTACTGGACAAACAATATACTATCTATGTAGCTAAAAATGGACAGGCAGGAATAGAAAAAGCTATTCATCTCGTTCCAGATATTATTATCAGCGATGTAATGATGCCTATAAAGAATGGATATGAGGTATGTGAAGTTCTCAAACAAGAAGAACAAACGAGTCATATTCCAATCATTCTATTAACTGCAAAATCTACGCAAAAAGACAAAATAGATGGACTGAAATATGGAGCTGATGCATTTCTTACCAAACCATTTTATAAAGAAGAATTGCTAGTTAGAATAGAGCAGCTAGTGGCTATTCGCAAGAAATTACAACAACGCTATGCTACCAACATAATAGCAACAACTATCGACCAACCTATAGAAAATATTTTCTTGGAAAAAGTGTTGAGATCAATTGAAGAAAATCTAGATGAGACTACTTTTGGTGTACCAGAGTTGGCAGCTACTCTTGCAATGAGTAAAAGTCAATTGTATAGAAAACTGAAAGCCTTAACCAATAAAACGCCTTCCCACTACATTCGAATTTCCCGTCTTACAAAAGGGAAAGAATTATTACAAAATACCAATTTGAATATTTCAGAAATTGCTTACAATGTAGGCTTTACAGACCCAAATTACTTTTCCAGAGCCTTTCAGCAAGAATTTAGAAAATCCCCTAGAGATTTTCGCAACTCTTTGTAAGTCAGATATATAGCATTTAAATGACGTGAAATTGCTATTTAAATGCTATTATTTTTTTCGACTTTGAGTCAAAAGTCTTGTTTTATACAAGATAGATGAAGCTTGTTTAAGGAAACAAATTAGAACTTTGGGATAGCAAGAAACCAAATGAATGTTTTCTTTTAAATCCTAATGATTCTATTCCAGTTATATGGAATAGAATCAGGATTTGAATAATTTAAGGTAGACTATTTAGACTTTTGCATTTGCCAAAATTCCCTCATTAATCCGTCTAATCAAATCAGGTCCTTCATAAATCAGTCCTGTATAAATTTGAACCAAAGCGGCACCAGCATTTATTTTTTCAATCGCATCTTCTGCGGAGGCAATTCCACCTACCCCGATAATCAACAATTTCTTTCCAGAGCGATCATATAAATAACGGATCACTTCCGTAGATCGGCTAGTCAAAGGCTGACCACTTAATCCTCCATTTCCTATTTTTTTAATAGATTCGTCAGACTCTTTTAAACCACTTCTCTCGATAGTAGTGTTCGTTGCAATGACCCCGTCTATTTTAGTAGCTGTAACAATTTCTAAAATATCATCCAATTGAGAATTGGTTAAGTCAGGAGCTATTTTAAGAAGAATAGGTTTTGGTTTTGGCTTTGCATGATTCAAAGATTGCAAATGAGAAAGCAATTTGGTAAGCGGTTCTTTTTCTTGTAAATCCCGTAAGCCAGGGGTATTCGGAGAACTCACATTAACGACAAAATAATCCACATAAGGGAATAGTTTTTCAAAACTATATACATAGTCGTCTGTAGCTTTTTCATTAGGAGTTACTTTGTTTTTACCAATATTGCCACCAATAACCACGTTCTTAGGTCTTCCTTTTTTTAATCGCTCTACCAAAGCTTCAACGCCCTCATTATTAAAGCCCATCCGATTAATAATGGCCTTATCTTTTTTTAATCGAAATAGTCTAGGCTGTGGATTTCCACCCTGTGGCTTTGGAGTGACAGTACCGATTTCTATAAAACCAAAACCCAAATTTGCCATCGTATTAAAATACTTTCCATCCTTATCAAAACCTGCCGCCAAGCCTACGGGGTTCTCAAAATGTAGACCCATTAAATTTCTTTCCAATACTTTGTTTTTCGGACTACTATAAGATTTGCGTAATATAGAATTGATAATAGGCAGTCCAAAGCCTAATTTACTTAAGGCTACTGTAAAATGATGTGCCCGCTCTGCTGTCATCGAAAACAATAAGGGCTTAATTAAATGGTACATAGCTTTTGTTCTAAATAGAAATTCCAATTCTGGATATAAATGGGCTAAAGATACTAGTAAATGACTAAGATTTATAGTATTATTTGATTGGTAGGAGTAATCTACGTTTACTAAACCTTTAAGGTTTAGTAAACGTGTATTGTCAAAATCTAAAGTCAAAGCCACACACAGCATCCTACAAATCCAAAAATCCTACAAATTCTAATCCTTGCTATTGTAGCTGGAAATCAGTCGTTTAAAACGAAATAGTACTGTTCGCAAATTTTTTTTTGAAAAAAATATACACTTCCACAAAATAAATCTAGCTCGAAAAGCATTTTAAGAAAGTATATTTTAAATAAATAAAAAGAAAATACAAACTGCCTATCCGCTAAATCTTCTACACTTGTTTACTACATAATTTTTCTCTGCTACCCAATAAAGGTAGTCTCTTCAATTCGTATTTTATTTCAAACATCGTTGGTATTCAAGACCCTGTAACACAGAATTTATTCTGTATTCACAGTACCACAGAATTTATTCTGTACTGAACATAGAAATTCATTCTGGACTACAAGCATCATCTTTTTTCATAATCCATGGTCTATTACTAATAGGTCTATACAAAAAGCAAAGCATCTGATAAGACATTACATTGTCCCGTTTTCAGAAACCTTAACCAAGTACTTGAATGTCCCCCGATTCAGGCACTACAAAAAGTAACAGTTATGAGATATTCTCTGTTAATTTTGCTTGCTTTTGTATGCAATATGAATTTACTACAGGCTCAAGAAGCGTCTGATGTTTTTATTCCTAAAAAAGATGTAATGGTCGTTCCTCCTCCCACTGACGAAGCAATGGAAGAGGTAGTCGCTACGACGGAAGTTAATTCCGATGTTCCCACAAAGGAGAAAAAGAAAAGAAAAAAGAAATCTAAGAAAAAGTCCAAAAAACCGATCCCCCAACTAACGTTTGATATTGTCAATTCTGGTAACGCAAAGCGCGTAGCGGATATGAAAAGAGACAGTATTGATTACTATCGACACAATGCGGCTGGGGAAACTGCCCTCACGCTCGCAATACTAAATCAAGACATCCACATGGTGGAGGCCTTGGCTAAAAAGGCAGTTATTAATCGAAAGAATGAAGCAGGCGAGACCCCTCTGACCTTAGCTATTAAAAATGGTAATTTAGATATTATCAAGTTGGTAGCGAAGCGAGCAAAAGCTGCTTTGAAAAACGATGCAGGAGAAGCCCCTCTTTTTCTTGCGCTAGGATTAGGTGACTTGTATCTCTTGGAAGATTTAATCCAAGGAGGTGCAAATGTGAACCGAAAAAGCAATGGCATTACCCCCCTCGCCAGAGCTGTAGAAACGAATAAACCTCGTACCGTGGCTTTTTTGATCGACCACAAAGCTGTCGTCAACAAGCCCAATGATGATGGCGAAACACCCCTCTACATTGCGACCCAAAATGGCTATGATTTAGTGGCTGGTATTTTGATCAGCAAGAGTGAAGACCCCACTGGCGATGCCAATTGGAAAACTAAAATAGGAACCCCTCTACTACACGTAGCGGCTGAGTTTGGTAATCCAGAAATCATTCGGTTACTAATCAATCATGGCGCTGATATGGAAACACTAGACTTCATGGAAAATACAGCGTTAAGCGTAGCTTCTGTGAAGGGTATATCCCCCAACATACAAGCACTAGTTCAAGAAAATGCCAATATCAATCATCAAAACCTCCAGGGTGATACCCCTCTGATGTTGGCATCTACGAACTACAAGGACGCTGCCGTCACCTACTTATTAGAAAATGGGGCGGATGCCACTATAAGAAATTATATGGGCTATGCAGCAGCAGATTTTTACAGTACGAATGTCTATGACGGGCTTTTTGCCCAAAAAGGAGTTAAACAACAACAGAGCAAACACACACCCTCCAAAGCCGAAAAGACAGCTACTAAGGAAGTCTCTAAAGAGAATCATTAGGCGTCAACAGGGAATACTTGTCGAGAATTATTTCTCGATAAGTGTCCCATTTTAAGGCAACTTTCTACAACTAT
>CAKZUM010000303.1 GCA_937921525.1 uncultured Saprospiraceae bacterium | reverse complement strand
TGTACTTTGCACTTTTAAGGTATAGGTTTTTCCTGATATAAAACTGACAGAATCAGTTAGGTATTTTCCATATTCTTCTAAATCTTCCTCTGGAGTGAATGAAAAATTTTTAATCAAATTATTCCCTTCATACAAATCAACGACTGCATTGGTCACAGGTCTAATTTCTGCACTATCCAATATACCTCTTGAATGATTGATATAGATAAACTGGTTAGGGTTTCCATCAAATAGATGTGCTGTGACTGTTAGTTGAGGTTTATGCGCTGGCACTTCTACCTCAATGATAGAATCGAAAAAATTTTCTTTGCAACTAGCAAATAGTAGTAAGAAGAGAATAGCACAGGTAATATTTAATCGAGTCATGTTTAGAGTTTGAATTAGTGACGTTTACTACCCTTAATTTAAAACTTGAATTTATAACTAACAGAAGGGATCATTGGAAAAATGCTAATTTGTCTAAAAGTTCTTTGTCCTGCATCGTTTTGTCCTGGTGTAACGAAATAAGGATTATTGCGATTATATAGATTATAAGTCCCAATATTCCAGACGCCTTGCCACCTCCTATATTCATTCTTTTTACTTTGTATTTCTACATTCAAATCCATCCGATGGTAAGGGGCCATACGGAAGCTATTCTTTTCGCCCACACTTTCAATTTCCCAATTATAGTAGTGATTGTATCTGTATAGTGGTATAGTTATGGCATTCCCTGTTCCATAGACCCATGCACCTGTTATAGAAATTCTTTTACTAATTTCATGCGACACGACCAAGGAAATATCATGCCGCCGATCATACTTAAAAGGAAATCGTTTTCCACCATTTATATCATCAAATTGCCGCCAATTCCAACTTAAGGTATAGCCTAACCATCCAGTAGTTTTACCTTTTTTCTTTTGTAGAAACAATTCCACCCCATACGATTTTCCATCGCCTTGCGTCACTTTATCTTGCCAATCTTGTTCTATTCCTAAAAAGCTAGCCCCTGCTTTATAGGAGATCACATTTTTCATTTCTTTGTAATAGCCCTCCAAACTAAATTCATATTGCTTCCATAAAGTAGTTGCTATACCACCAGCTACTTGCCAAGAATCTTGGGGTTTGATACGTGCCGTACTAGGCACCCAAAGATCAGTCGGTAAACTTAAAGATTCATTAGTCAATAAATTAATGAATTGAGACATCTTGGTATAGGATGCTTTTATGGCAATATCATTATTCATTAAATACCGTAAACCTAATCTTGGTTGGAGGGAATAGTATTGTTTATTTTCTACATCGAATGCGGTAGCATGTAAACCAATATTTGCTTTTAAAGGTCCTAATTGTATGTCATCTTCTACATAAATTTTATACTCCCAAGATTTAGCAGATGTAGAACCTAAGGTAGTATCTAATGATATTTGATCTGTGAGATCCAATTGAAATTGAAAGGCACCAGGGTCATAAGTATGGTGAGTAGCCTCCCCTCCAAAACGAATGTAATGATTGGGATTAGGTATAAAGTCAAGATCTACTTTTCCTGCCCAATCATAAATACCCGAAAAATAACGTGCAGCAAATTTTTCTCTTTCGCCTTCAAAAGTTTCTTCGACTGCCGAACCAAAATCAAAATTGAATTTGCTATAGGTAAGGGTTGTATTAGCAAATAGTCGATTAGAAATTTGATAGTTCCAACGAAGTGCCGAGATGACATTCCCCCAATCTGTATTACCATCTAGTTCTGCATAGTTGCCAGATTCGTAATTTTCTCTAGTCTGAATACCAAATTTATCTTCCCCAGAATACATACTCAAATATAGGCGATGCTTATCATTAAATTTATGATTAAACTTTGCATTTAAATCATAAAAATAAAGCGTTGGTGTTACTTGATTACCATCGCTTTCTGCTTGATTTTTTACAATGGGTTTGATTAAAAAATCCACATAGGTTCGACGACCAGAAACAATAAAAGAAGATTTTCCTTTTCGAATAGGTCCCTCCAAAGTTAGTTTAGAAGAAATAAATCCAAGAGAACCCTCTCCTTGAAATTTTTCACTATTCCCTTCTTTCATATTGATTTCTAGGACGGAAGATAAACGACCACCATATCTTGCAGGAACGCCTCCTTTTGTCAAAGTAACATTTTTTATAGCATCGGCATTAAACACAGAAAAGAAACCTAATAAATGAGAGACATTATATATAGGTACTCCATCTAGCAATACTAAATTCTGGTCAGGACTGCCGCCTCTTACATATAGACCCGACTGCCCTTCTCCTCCTGACTGTACCCCTGGCAATAACTGCAATGTTTTTAATACATCCACTTCCCCCAATAATGCTGGCACTTTTTTTATTTGTTCTATTGGTACTTCTATCCTACTCATTTGGCTGGACTCCTCTATTTTTTGTAAACGCTGTTCTACTACTTCAACCGTCTGCAAACTTAAAGCAGGGGATAGTTCAATGTTAAGCGTCTGATCTTTATTAAGTAATAAGGCGATAGTCTGAGGTTCATACCCGATATAAGAAAAGGCTAAAATAACAGAATCGGTAGGTAGGGTTAAACTAAAAAATCCGTACGTATTGGTAATGGCACCTGCGGCACTTTTTTGATCTAGCACATTGGCAGCGATTAATTGCTCCCCCGTTTCTTTATCACTTATATAACCACTAATGGTATGCTTTTGGGCTACACCTTGAACGATAAAAAAGCAGCATAATAATACAGTCGAGATGATTTTTGAGGTAGGCATTTTATCTATAGCTTTATTTTAGAAGTAGGTAAAA
>CAKZUM010000302.1 GCA_937921525.1 uncultured Saprospiraceae bacterium | reverse complement strand
AATTTACGGAGCAGGTTTGTCCTAATGCGATGATGTTTATTTTTCCTTTTGCAGGAGAATGTTGTGATTGTGAACGGATAGAGAATAGTAGTGTGGTGCGGCCTGTTTGGTGGTAAATTATTAACTCTGATTTTTAGCCTTAAATAATCGGCAACAAGTATGTTTTAATATTTCTCTTTTAGTAGGAGGTAATTGTTTTTGCTTTTTTATAAAAAAGCAAAAACAATTACCTCCTACTAAAAAACTATTTAAAGCTACTGCTTGCCTAAACTACAATAGTATAGGTCTTTATGATAAAAAATTTTTTTTTAAGTATACTGCTTACCCTAATTAGCATAACTATTTATAGTCAAACAGCAGAGCCATTAACGGTACATTTTGATAAAGATTTTTATGTGTCGGGAGAGGATAGTTGGTATACTGTTTATTTTCAAAAGGAATTAGCAGCTATTGAAAGTAAGGTGGTGAGAGTAGAGTGGATTGCGCCAGATGGAACGATCGTGCAACAGCAAAAATTGAAGGTAATAGACAATGTTGCCATAGGAGATTTGGCGATTCCTTATGATTGGACGGAAGGTGTTTATTTGTTTCGTGCTTATACACTCTGGTCCTTAAATTTTGGAAGAGAAGCTGTCTTTCAAAAAGAGATTCCTATTTATAATTTGGAAGCAAATGTGTCTGCTTTGACAATGGTAGAAGACACGAGTGCTACTAAAGATAATTCCATTATTGAAGAGAATATAGAAGCTCCAATTAGATTTCAATTCGATAAAGAATACTATACGAAAAGAGATTCCGTCACTCTAATAATTCATTTAAAAAATGCTACCCAGCAAGCGAATCTTTCTATGTCTGTTTTAGATAATAATTATTGGAAGCATCAAACAGTATCTCCTTCAATAGCTGGATTGCCTACTACAAATTCTAATCAGTATGCTGTAGAAAAAGGATTAAGTATCAATAGTCAGATACAAGAAAAATCTGGTAAGCCACTGACGACTCAATTTCTAAGTTTATACTTTCCTGACCGAAACGAATTTGAGCAGGCAAGTATTAAGGATGGGCAGTTGGCTTTTTCACTATCAGATTTTACGGGTACTCAAAGAGTTCAAATCTTCGATCTAAATCCTTTTCACGAAGCCCTACCAATTATCGACATGAAGGATTATCCTTCCTCATTTGCTTCTTATCGTGCGACCTCCTTAAGTAGATCTAAGGAGATTGCAAACTATCTTTTTTTATTAAAAAAATATCGTCAGTTTAAAGAAGTTTTTCAAATACCATCGCCTAAGTATGCCCCTCCAAAATCCTTTGAACGAATGGAATTAAAAGCAGCACGTAGTTTTGATATGAAAGACTATAAAGCATTAAGTGACCTCGCTTCTTTTATTGATGAGGTGATCCTAGGAGTGAGGGTTCTTGAAAAAGAGAATAAAAAATCTGTACGATTAATCTATCAAGATAAAAACTCCCTCAATAGAAGATCCCCTTGGTATATGGTCAATGACTATGTGACGAATCAGGAAAATTTGGTGTTGTCGATGTCTTTGCGAGATATAGCCACTATGGATTTATTTGATAATCGAGCCTCTGTTCTTACGCAATTAGATCCTGCGATGGTTAGTACAGGATTAGTAGCTATTACAACAAAAAAGGAAACCCCTAAAACAATCATAAATCAATCTACTAATATAGAAGTATCGGGGTATTATCCCCTTAGAAGATTTCCTTCTTTTACAGGCGATACTAGTCTACCCGACTTTAGACCAATAGTCTATTGGCAACCTATTGTAAAAACGGATGCGAACGGAAAAGCAGTTATTAAATTTGCTGCTTCTGATGCTATAGGAACTTTTGAAGTACGTGTAAAAGGTGTGAATGAAAAAGGAGAGATATTGGAGGCTACTGCTTCTTATAAAACTATAAATAATCTAGAGAACAAGTGAGTCTGGTAAGAGCTTGTCTAAATTAAAAACTTCCACGCAAACCGATCACAAAATTTCTACCAGGAGAGCTCACCCCAGAAGAAAAAGGGCGATAGTGTAAGTCTAAAATATTTTCAACAGCAAAGTTGACTGCCAGCTTATCGTTGATCTGATAATCACTATAAAAATTATAAGTCGTCCAAGCTAAAGAACCTGCATAATTTTGAGTACAATTAATTGTCTGATCTCTACCTCCCACGGCTATACAAGGGTCGCCATTTCCATCAACAAAACCATAAGGAGTATAATCAATATTATCAGAAGTACCAGTTCTATTAAATATTAATTCTCCAAAGCTATTGACGTTCACGGAGGATACAGCATAATCTGTTGGGCGTTTTCTACCGTTGTATCTAATTACTCCCGATAGCTTTAGTTTGCCTAATTGATAAGTCAAACTTGTCCTTCCATACATTGGTGGTATGTGCGCAAAAGGTACAATTGTATCTACTACAATTCCTTCAATATTATCTTTAAAATTGCTAGAACCTTTTGTGAAATTTAAATTAGAAGACAAGATCAGTTTATCTGCTAAATTGAAAGTTAATGTCCCAGAAAACCCATATACGGTAGCTCTTTCTGCATTAACGTTCGCTTGGATTTCTAGTATTTCATTGTCTTTTAATAAAGTATTAGTGCCATCAGGAAGAGCGAAATTCTTTCTAACTAAAGCGTCTTTTAGACCTGTTCTAAAAACGGTGGTACTTATTTTTAAAGATCGACCAATTTTTTTCTTTGTCTCTTGATTCATTTCTACTTGACCAAATTCTTTAGCGATCGTTCCTTCAACGGTAAATGCTTTCTCTGGGGTTAAGCCGGGATTGGGAACGGTGATATAACCATTTTTTTCTCTGATTTTAGCAAAATCATCTACATTGGGAGAACGGAAAGCAGTAGCTGCTAATGCTCTAAATTGCCATTTATTTTCCATTTGATAGGTAACACCTGCGCCATAGGTTAGTGCGCTGTTGTTTAAACGGATTCCATCAATATAATTTTGAGGCCATGCAATTGGATCATTTGCGCCAAATTTTGATAGTATTTGTACGATACTATAGCGCATGCCTCCCTCTGCTGATAGCTTCTCATTTTCGCTTTTCCATTTGGCGTTTACATAGGCCCCATAAGAATCCATAATACTTCCTTGACTTGGATAGCGAGTAATAATATCTGGACCTTCGACTTGTACCAAATGACTTTTGGCATTTTTGACATTTCTATCATAGGCTCTAGATAAAACATCATTTCTACTAAGATCTACACCATAAGATATATTGAGATTTTCCTCCTCATCCAGATACTTATCAAAGTCAGCAGTCAAGGAGTATACAAAGACATCCGTCTCTGTAGCACTTCTCCATTCACTATTGAATTTACGAGAATATTGATCTTCGTCCACTCTTTGAAAAGAAGCAATGATAGTAGCCTTATCAAAAAAAGCTTTATCTAAAATTCTAGTTTTTAAAGAAGCTAAAATTCTTTGTTGCGGACCATAATACCAGTCGATCCACTTTAAATCTCTTGCCGTACCTACTGTATCTACTAAGTTATCGTAACGTGGAATATTTGTGGAGGAAGAATATTGAAGGTTGGCTATAAAATTGATATTGTCAGAAGGTTGAAATTTTATTTTCTGTAAAAAATCTATTTGACCATAAGCAGTTCCCCACTGCCTATTTGGTTTCTCTACATTGTCTCGAACTTCTCCTAAAGAGTTGTCTGCAAAAATAACAGCTGTATATTCTTGTCTTCCAAACTTTGGGAAAGCCTCTGGTCGAACACTTCCAGCGATTAGATTGTCGTAGTCTACAAAAGATAAACTACTGAACGACCCCCATTTTTTACTACCCTGGCTAAAATCTATATGAACTGCTTTTTCAACATTAGCGGTGGAATATCTAGTGTACATATTGGTTTCAGAAATATATTTTTCTTCACCCATTGCTAACTTAGGATCTTTGGTTCGATAATGAACCACCCCTCCCAAGGCATCACTTCCATAGGTCAAAGAACCTGGCCCATAAATGACTTCTGCCTGTTCCAACATTGCAGGATCGACTGTAATTGCATTTTGTAAATGACCACTTCTATAAATGGCGTTATTCATTTTAACGCCATCTACAACTAATAAGACCCTATTCGCTTCGAATCCTCGGATGATAGGACTTCCACCCCCCATTTGACTCTTTTGCACAAAAAGGCCGCCATTTTTATCTAGTACATCCGCTGCCGTTTGGGCATTATTAAAGGCAATATCTTTGCTGACGATTCTTTCTATTTGATAGGGTAATTCTTCGATACGATCATCTCGTCTACCGACCACTTCTACTCCTGCTAGTTCCACCGCATCTACTTCCAAAGCAATCTGCCCTTTTCTTCTTCTGATTTCGTAAACTGGAATTGTTAGGGTTTTATACCCAATATAACTGATAACGACCTCGTCTCTATATTTCAACCCTTCGATAATAGCTTTTCCATCAAAGTCTGTGGTGGTATTAAAACTAAAATCTTCCGTATAGATATTAGCACCGATGATTGGTTCTTTTGTGCTTGCGTCCGTTAATGTGACTGGAATTTTATTAAAAAAAATAGGCGTGGCTGAACTACTAAATGACATTAGTAGAAAAGAAAGGATAAAGATGAATGGAAGGACATCTAGCCTCAAAAATGGGAACATATCTCTATGTTGGCGAATTATTCGCACTGCTAATAATTTTTTTCGGGAGTTTAATCGTAAAAGTTGTTCTTTTACTGGGTATAGATTCTGCAACAAAAATCTTGCCAGAATGGTAAGTTTCAATAATACGTTTGGCCAAGGATAAACCCAATCCCCACCCCCGTTTTTTAGTGGAGAAGCCCGGTTTAAAGACTGTTTTGAACTTGGAGGGGGGAATTCCTTTACCTGTATCACTGACATCAATGCAGACATGTTCTTTATCTTCATATACCTTTGCACTAATCGTGCCTTTTCCGTCCATTGCGTCTAGTGCATTGCGCAATAAATTCTCTAAGACCCAATTAAATAGATGGGCGTTGATGAGCACTTCTTTAGGGGAAGCTGTAGGATCTGGAAAATCAAAATTGATTTTTCT
>CAKZUM010000301.1 GCA_937921525.1 uncultured Saprospiraceae bacterium | reverse complement strand
AGTACCTATCTATTTCAAAAAAGTAGTATCTATTTTTTCCATACATTTGAAATGCCCCTGAGGGCAAACATCAAAGCCAATCTTAGAGCAAGGCCGACAGGCCAATCCCTTCACCTCCACTACCCTATTTTGGTCAACCTGTGCACCGTAATACGGATACATCCCGAATGCAGGTACTGTATTTCCCCAAATCGAAACAATCGGTTTATGAAAGGCTGCTGCGATGTGCATTAAACCTGTATCACCAGTAATTACCTTATCCGCTTGCTGTATACAATAAGCGGATTGCTGTAGATTTATTTGTCCAACTAGATTCGTAATAGTTGATCGAGTTTCAGTGGAACAGGCTTCAATTAATTTAGCCGCTTTTTCTTTTTCGGCAGGTCCACCTAATAATACAATTGCTTCCGAACATCCCTTGATAATAGCAATCCATTTTTGGATCGTTGGTGCTTTTGTATTTCTACCTGCACCGATAACGACTGCTGTGAACTCTCTAGGTAAAGTAACAGGCAAGGCTTGGTCAGATTGATGGAGAAAAAAGTCTAATCCAGCACCGTCATTTTGAATACCTAAAGGTTGTAAGGCTTCAAAATAGCGATCTACTAAATGTTTTTTAGGCAGTCGATTAATTTTAAAATTAACCAGTAGCCATTTTTCAAAATTGAGTTTATTAAAGGAATAGGATTTGGTAAAGGGTAAGTTTAATTTGACCAGGAAGCTTCGGAGGTTCTTATGTAAGTCGATAATAGAGTCATATTGCTCTTGGCGAAGTTGAGAGGCCACTTCTCCTACTCTTTTTTTTATGGTATAAATTTTATCAATGTAAGGATTGGTTGCTAGAATAGGCCGGTAAGCATTTTTGCTAAGAAAGTGAATCTCTGCACCCAACTGCTGTTTGATACAGCGGATGACTGGGGAGGTGAGGACAATGTCGCCTATGGCACTAAAGCGAATGAGGAGGAATTTCTTTTTCTTCATAACACATTACATTGTGTAGAGGATGCCCCATAAATAAGAAAACGGAGACACTGAGGCCCAGAGATAAATAATATTCTATCTCTGTGTCTCTGTGCCTCCGTGTTCTATTTCTATACTAGTCTTTCGCTAGAAAGACGCTGTAACTCTAATTGCTTAGAAAGAATATCTTACAGAAACGTTCCAAGTTCTTGTCTTACCAAATGTAACGAAGTTATCTCTATTGACACCATTCCAGTTTTCTGACTCAACTGCACTAGCTTCAAATGCAGAAGTAGAACGAGAGATATATTCTTCTCCTAGTGCATTAAATATGTTAGCACGTAATGTTAATAGTTGATCGTTCGCTAAGTTGAAATTGTAAGAAACACCTAAATCTAATAATCCAAAAGAAGGTAATTCTAAAGAAGTGTTACCTGCACCGATGTTAGAGTGTAGCTTGCTGTAGTGGTTATAATCTACATCCAACTTTAATCCATCTACTAATTTAATATCTGCTCCTAAACCGAAGCTTGTTTGAGCAGCACCACCTACTTTCACGCCATCTACATCAGTTCCATCCTCTTCGAATAATAAGTTTCTATCTTCATCAAAGTACTGGCTATTCAAAGTACCATCAAAAGCCCAATCACCAATAGAAGTATACCCCTTTAATCTGAACTTACGAGAAATCTCATAAGAAAAATCTAACTCTACCCCTGAATGTAATTGATCTTGTAAAGTATTTCTATAACCAAGTGTAGTGATTGTAGTACCATTCGGTAGTTCATCCCCTTCATTTAAAGTTCTAGTCGTTGCTCTATCTTTCCATGAAGTTCGGTAAATATTTACATTTGCTGCAAAGTTGTTTGTAGCATACTTATATCCTGCTTCTAAACCGAAGATTTTTTCAGGAACAGTAACTGGATTTACTGTATTACTAAAGTTTAGGTAAATATTGTCGTGAAAAGGTTGTCTCTGATAAAAACCAGTATTGAAGAATAGGTTACTATTAGCACCTGTTTCAATACTGAATCCACCCTTAAGATTATATCCTAAGTTAGATACTTTTTCAGATTCTGTTTCAGACTCTGGTACATTGAATAATTCAAATCTTACGTGGCTTTGATTAGATAAAGCCCCTTGAACATAGCCAGAGAACTTATCTTTCACAAATTCTAATTGAGAGAATACACCTGCATAAGCAATCGTTTCATCATTAGAGTAGTTCAATTGCTCGCCACCTTCTGCAGAATCAAATAGTGCAGACCAAGGGTTAGGCTTGAAAGTTGCAGTAATTTCTCTTTGTGGAAATCTAGCTCTTTCTCTGGCAGTATAGGAAGGTGCCCCTAATAAATCCGATACTTGACGGAAGTGAGAACCTTCATATCTTCTCAAATCAGCACCGATACTAAAATTTAAATTATCTGATAAATCAGACTCAAATTTTGTAACTGCTCCAATCCAGTTATGGTTGTTGACAGATGCTCTTATAATCCATTCTTCTTCACCAGCATCTTCTATGTTAGCCGCTTCAATCCGGGTAAAATCAAGATACCCATCATCTGTAAAAAATCTATTATTTCTACTACCTCTATCTCCAGTTCCACCACCACGGCCCCAAGAGGCATATAATACAGTAGATAATGAAGACCTGTCATTCATCGCAAATTCCCAGTTCAAGTTAGCAACAGGCTTGTGGTAAAAGTTTCTTCTTAAAGTCTGGTATTCTCCATTTCTATCTCCAAAGTTGCTATTAAATTTAATGTTAAACTCTCCACTTCTGAAGTGGTCAGAAATTCTTTTATTGAAGTTTTGATCGTGCCATTGTGGCGCACCTGTCAACAAGAAGTTAAAGCTATGTCGCTTATCATCTGGTTGGTAACCAGCAGAAATAAAATAATTTTGTCCTTGTCCTCTCGTACCTTCTGCCCAGCCATTTCCTTGCCAGTGCGTAAATAATACGGATACACCAAATTTGTCGTTGATTAAACCTGTATTATAAGAGGCAGTTACTTTATTGTATTGATCGTTTCCTAAAAGATAAGAAACAGAACCACCCTTCTCCTGCTCAGTTGATTTCATAATGATATTAGTTGTACCACCAACAGAAGAAATCGCCAACTTAGAAGAGCCTAATCCTCTCTGTACTTGTACTGCGGTTGCAACATCTGTCATACCAGACCAGTTAGACCAGTACATTTTGCCATCCTCCATACCATTGATCGGCTGACCATTCAAAAGAAATGCAGTATTTGTTTGATCGAAACCTCTTGTAAATACTTCTGAGTCACCATATCCACCTGCTTGACCAGCAACATAAATAGAAGGCGTAGATTTCATTAATTCTGGAAATTCTACGTTTCCACTTTTTGCTTGAATTTCAGCAGTTGTAATCGTAGATACGGCAACAGGTGTTCTTCTATCCTGTACAATATCCATTACCCCTGTTACCACTACCTCACTTAAACCAGAAGCGTCAAAAGCTAATCCAATATTTTCTAAATCAGTAGAACCTGAGTAAGATACTCGTTGTGGCGAGTAACCCGTGTAGCTAATTTCTAAAACACCATCAGCAGTAGATGTTTCTAAAGAAAAATTTCCATCAATGTCTGTAACAGTACCTGTAGTAGTACCTAAAACAAGAACAGAAGCTCCTATCAATGGATCATTGTTATCTCCATCAAGAACTTTTCCTGTTATAGTGGTTTGGGCGTTTAGACCGACACCAATAAACAGGGTAACTAGTAAGAGTAAAAAATTTTTCATCAACTTTTTGTTTATCAAGTTTTGTTAATAAATATGGTCATATGCTTTTTAAGGCAACCAACTTATATCTTGTTCTTAAACTGATCCGAACTTGGAAGACTTATTGGTATTCCTTATCGGAAAGTCAAGAGTATTATTATTTTAAAGGGATATGTTTCGGATGGGATTAATAAAGTTCTCAGAACCTCACACTACAAATCTTCGTCTCTAAACTACATTCTTAAGCAAACTTCCTAATTATTTTGAATAAGTCGCTGCAAAAGTACTAATAAAACTGAGTAAACAAGGAAACTTATCTTTTTTTTAATAGATTAATACTGCACAGTATACAGTCACTTAATCTCTTTTTAGGCACAGAAAAATATATTTTATTTTTAGAATATATTTTTTAACAATTAATAACCCATTGTTAAACAAATAAAAAGACAACAGGTCACGGTAAACTGTTTTATTGAAAATATTTAATACTAAATTTTAAGGAAGATAAAGCTGTCACAATTACTAAAAAAAAAATGCACTCTAAATGCTAAAAAAATACAACTTGTCTTATTCTTAGGAATCATTAGAATTTACAGTAAAATGTAAATCCTCCATTAGAAACTAAGACCTCCCACACAATTAGCTCGACATAATTCCCCACTTATAACCTATTAGCAATTTCCCAAGACCGATTTATGGATAAAAAGCTATAGTTCGTAAGGAGGTAGGTACATCTTTTGTGTACACCTCCTTATAATTTGAAATTTGTTGTTTTACTTTTAAATATGACATTCCATGGCCGATACTTTTCTTAAGAAGTAAGCCAACAGTACTTTTAGTAAATTCTCATCAAGGGAATACTGTTGGTATTGCTTCTTTTAAAGTTCTGATCTTGGCTGTTAATGCTTTAAGATCGTTGCAAATCTGAATATTTATTCCCTTTTTTATATTGTGTTAAAACATGTCGTGTTGTCAAAGAAGTTTTCTTTGGTAATTGATCTAATGGAAACCAAGCTACCTGTTTAAATTTTTTAGGCTCTCTACTGTCAATCAGACCTGTCCAAGTACTCGTTTCAAAATATAAGGTAACGACGTTATTTAATTTATTCTTTTTGTGTAGTACATGTACCAACTTTAAATCCTTTTCCTCTAATTCGATTCCTACTTCTTCTTTACATTCTCTTACTAAGGCTGCTTTCGCAAATTCCGTGCTTTCTACACGACCACCTGCTAGCGTATATTTTCCTCCTTGTTTTGTTGTCTGCAGAAGAAATAAGACCTTCCCAAGATTTTTAAGAATTACCCGCGCCTTGATATCAAACATAATAGTTATGGTGTTTATAAAATATACAGTCTAATCTATGCCAATTGGTATTTTTATATAAAAAAATAGCTAAAGAGTTTGGGAAAGAACGAAGATTTACTATTATTTCCTATTTTTGCAGCTTCCTAGACAGAAGTGTTTCCTAGGATTTGCACTTCATCCCATATCTCCCTATTATTAAGGTGTATTTTAGAAATGTTACTTAAATTCTAAATAGGGTCTAAATTTTATAGAAAAAGCTGAAATTTAGATAAGAAGTTGTTTAAAACATAAAAGTTATTGAACTTTTTACTTTAAAATGGAATTAAACCACCAGTAATCCAGAGTAAGTAACGACGAAATAATAACTATACACTCTTGGCTGTTTCTTTTTCCCTTATTTTCCTCTTGAAATCGGTCATAGTATCAACAATACTCCCGCTTTCAAGAGAAAACTAAGAAAAAAATAAGCTACCCAAGAACGTACA
>CAKZUM010000300.1 GCA_937921525.1 uncultured Saprospiraceae bacterium | reverse complement strand
AATAGAGATGGATTTCGTTTAAAATTCAACGATTTTTCGTAACTATTCAGCACTGCATGAAGAACCCACCCCGACCCTCCCTTAAAAAGGGAGGGAGACGTCTACGATTAAAAAATTCGTTTTGGAAACGAAATATTTTCATTTCAACGTCTCCCACTCTTCTTAAGAGGGGGTTGGGGGGAGTTCTAATTTGAGTGCTGAATAGTTACGATTTTTTTTCGATTTCAAACAAAATTTGTCTCTATTCTCGCTTCTCTACTCTCTATTCTATTGTTAAAACAAACTCATTTGTCCTCCTCCTTTTTTATGCCATTTCGGGCCACGAGTTTGAATGTTTGGTATCTGTTTTTGAGCTTGCTCTACTAGATATTGGGCTAGTTCGGGTGCTTTGATGTTGTCGGGTTCGTGTGTAAAAAAATAGGCTGCTTGTAAGCCTTGTTCCATCCATTTTTTTAAACGTAGTACCCATTCCTCTATTCTTGAAAAATCACTTGGTACTAGGTCATTTCCAACAAAACGAACAACGGCGATCTCATTTGTGAGTCGCTGATGCAAAACATCTCTCCTGCCCGCCACATCTGTAATGACGAAAGCTACTTGTTTTCGCTCTAATAAACTAGTCAATTGGGCTAAATTCTGCTGATCTAAGAACCAACTTTCATGCCTCACTTCTATAGATAAAGGTATATGGTTTGGAAAAAAGTCTAGAAACTTTTCCAATATGTTTATCCGATCTACGCCAAAATATGGTGGTAATTGCATAAAACAACAGCCTAGGTGCATTTCTAAGCCTTGTATGGCTTCACAAAAGACCTGGATTTGCCCTTTCGACAGGCCTAAGTCTCGACTGTGGCTGATCGTCTGTGGTATTTTGGGGCAAAAATGAAAGTCTGGTAGCGCTGCTTTTTTCCATTTGGCTATGGTTTCTACCGTTGGGATTCTGTAGTGGGTGGTGTTTAGTTCTATGGTGTTGAATTGTTTGGTGTAGTGGCTTAGATAGTCTTTGGCTTTGGCTTTTTCTGGGTATACTTTGCCTACCCATTCTTTCATGCCCCAGCCTGTGCAGCCTACGTATAGTTTGGGGGCTTGGGCTTTGGGGTATTTGGATAGGATGGTGGTCGTTCCTGATGGATCGGAGGGGAGGGTGAAGTCTACGTTGGTGATGTCTGGTAGTTTTCCGAATTTCATGTTTTTTTTTCGCTTCGCTCCCCATGACTGCGTCATGGGCTACGGGGTGTCTTTCCCACGACTGCGTCATGGGTTACAGGATGTCGCTCCGTTGGAGCTGCTTTCCGTGATTTTGTCTATGTGTAACCATAGCTGGGGGTATCGCTCCCCACGACTGCCTCATGGGTAATTGGTTCTAATTTTAGTTGTGTTGTGTGAGCAAATCTTAAATCATAAATTTTAAATCATACATCATAAATCAGTCTAGGTTTGCCTAATAAGCAGATTTATGATGTATGATTTATGAAATATGATGTATGATTTATGAAATATGATGTATGAAGTATGATGTATGATTTACAGAACACAGCACCCCCTGATAATTAACTTTTCAATTTAAGAAGCGCCACATTCTCGATATGTGGGGTGTGGGGGAACATATCTACTGCTCTTGTTTTTACTACCTCATATTTCTCTGATAAAATTGCTAAATCTCTGGCTTGAGTAGAGGGTTTACAACTTACATAAATTAGTGTTGGCACTTCTAGCGTTAATAACATTTGTACCACTTTTGGGTGCATGCCTGCCCTTGGCGGATCTGTTATTAAAATGTCTGGCTTTCCATGTTTTTTAGCGAAGGCATCTGTTAAGATATTTTTGACGTCTCCTGCGTAGAAAATGGTGTTTTCTATATCGTTTAATGCCGCATTCTTTTTCGCATCTTCTATTGCTGCTGCAATTTCTTCGATGCCTACAACTTGCTGACAATGCTTGGCTATGAATAAGGCGATGCTGCCGATGCCAGTATATAAATCATACACATTTTCTGTACCTTTAAAATCTGCAAAATCTACGATTGTTTGATATAAGGCGACAGCTTGTTCTGTGTTGGTTTGAAAAAAAGATTTTGGACCTATTTTAAAACGAATTGCTCCTAGTACATCTTCGACTTCCTCTGTGCCATGATAGTGTACCATGTCTAAGTCGTACATATAATCATTTTTCTTATTATTAATGCAGTAGTATAAAGATGTAACAGCAGATAATCGTTTGATAATCTCCTCTAATAGGGGGAACAGCTTCTCGGCATCTTTGTTCAATACACTGACAATCAGCATGATTTCGCCTAGAGAAGTAATTCGCACCATCAGTTGTCGCATAAATCCTACTTGTGCGTATGCATCATAGAAACTTAACTCTTGCTCTTTTGCAATCTCTCTAACAGTATTCCGAATCTCATTAGAGGGTTCATATTGTAAGTAGCAATGTTTTAAGTCAATGACTTTATCATAAGAACCTAGTGGATGAAAACCTAATACATCTACTCTATTAGAAATATCCGTATTAATCTCTTCATTGGTCAACCAGCGTTTTGCGGAGAAAGAAAATTCTAGTTTATTTCTATAATAGGTTTGGTTCGCTGCACCTATGATCGGTAATATTTCTCCTACTTCGACTTTACCGATTCGCTTCAACGCATTTTCTACTTCTAATTGCTTAAATTCTAATTGCTTGGCGTATTGAATATGCTGTAATTTACAGCCCCCACATAGGCCAAAGTGGCTACAAACAGGTTCTACCCGTTCTGTAGAATAACTATGAAATTTTTGAACGGTTCCTTCATAGACTTTCTTCTTTCGTTTTGCTACTAAATCTACTACATCGCCTGGTGCTACACCTGCTACAAATACTACTTGCCCATCTTCTGTGCGGCCTACTCCTTTTCCTCGATCTGCCATGCCTGTGATGGTCACTTTTTCTAAAATAATAGGCTTTCTTCTTCTACTCATCTAATATATGGTTCTTGAATATTAATAAGAAGCGCAAAGTTAGCGTAATTTTGAACTAAACGTTTGTCTAAAACACAACATTGAAAACTTAATTATTGAAGCCGTTGTTCCAAATTTATTTTAAAAGCCTCCTCTAGATACGTCATTAACGGCGGTATAAAATCTGTTTTGTTCGTCTCATATTTTTTCTTTGCATTTTTATCATAAAAACGATCTGCTTCATATCTTCTTCTAACAGATAGTTTGCTGTAAAAAGAAGGTTTGTGAATCCCATCTGGTATCGCTACTTCTTCCATACTTACTTGTACAATACTGTAGTGATCCTCTGCCTTGGGATTTACTTTCCAAAGGTGTGTTCCTTTTTCTTCTCGAAGTAGTAGATGAGAGCAAGTTCCTTCAATTTTTAAAATGATGCCTACTAAAATATCTTTTTTAATGGGCGGCTTAAATGTATTTTCTTCTAATCGAACAAACTCTTTTTCGATATATTTTTTTGTTGGATAGCGATCTTTCACCAATTCTTGTACCGCTTCATTCTCATTTTTAATAGTAATGGCCTTGTTATAAAAATCAGGTCGATACCAAATAGTTTTGACAGATACCTTATATTCTTTTTGCTCTAGTATTTTTTTATAAATTGCAAAAAGATGGGTTGGATTTTTTCTGGCATAAATACTTAAATAAGTAGTATTCAGATTTGGAAAAAGATGGCTACATAAATCTATTTTAAAATCAAAAAACACCTTCTTCCAAGTCTTTAATCCCTCATCAAAACTAGTATGATAAGTACCAATATTCATATATGCTAAAGAGAGTTGTTCTTCTAGCTGTCCTATTTCTTCTTTCAATTCTACTAAACGCTCCTCTAATCGAAGGAGGTTTGTAAATTGTTTTGCTTTCTCTTGGTCGTCCCACAGATTTTCTTTTTTTCGCTTTTTTAAACGTTCAAATTCTTGTATCGTATTTTGTAAACGAATGAAAGCATTGCTTTCTTGCAAGCGACCAATCGTCCTTCTTAATTCACTAGCAATATCCGTTTGCGCACTTTTATCCAGCTCCTCCATCATCAAGTCCATTCCCAAAGGATCTGTCTCTATATCAATGACCAATTGCCCCTCTGGAGCAGTAATTGAAATGAGTAACTGGTCTTCAAAATCCTCTATATTCAATTGCTTTGCTAATGGCACAATGAGCAATTCTCTAATCGCTCGTTGTAGTTGTCTTGCCCCGTATTGTGGATTATAGCCTTCCTTTGCCAAATAGTCGTAGACCTCTTCTGAAATAGTTAAAGAAAGTCGTCGATGATGAATCCCTTCTAGTTGCTTAAATAGATTAATTTCTCGCTCCACAACATACCGAATGGTATCACTAGACAAAGGCACAAAAGGTATCACTTCATCAATTCTATTATATAACTCTGGTCGAAAATACTGCTGGACGGCACTTAGAAAATGCGTAATAACTTCATTATCATCGGTTCCTTTTTTAAGGCTTATTCGATTCCCCATTAGATTTGCAGCGCCTATATTCGAGGTCATAATAATGATGGTGCTACAAAAATTAACTAACTTCCCTCGACTATCCGTCAAACGTCCTTCACTTAAAACTTGTAATAATAAATCATTAAAATTAGGGTGGGCCTTTTCTATTTCGTCAAATAATAATACGCAAAAAGGTTCTTGCCTTACGGCTGAAGTCAATAGACCATCTGATTGAAAATTTAGTCCTGTCAATCTTGTCACCGCATAGGGATCTGCAAATTCACTCATATCAAAGCGAATCATTTTGTCCCGACTTCCAAACATAAATTCTGCTAAGACTTTTGCTAGCTCCGTTTTCCCTACCCCTGTCGGACCAACAAATAAAAAAGAAGCGATAGGTTTACCGATTCGAGTGAGTGCCGTTTTTACAGAAGACAAAAGATTTACGATACTGTTAACTGCCGTTTCTTGTCCAAATACATTCGTATTAAAACGCTCCCTAGTAGCTCCTACTTTCATCGGAATACTGGGGTCTACCATAAACAGAGGCATCCCAGTTTCTTCACAGAAATATCGGATAATTGCAGAGCGATCTATGGTCGATTTATCTCGCTGATTGTGGTTAATTAAAATACTTTCTAAAAAACGAATGGGCTTTCCGGGCAATCCAGAATAAGGCGTAAATCGCCTATTCAATCGAAGGGTTTCTTGAATGGCTTCTTCGCTTATTTTAATAGATCGCTTAGTAGCTAAATCCTTTACTTTTTTAATAATAATTTCCTCCAAATCTGCTTTCGGTTCTTCCAATCGAATAATTTGAAAAACCGCTAAATAATTAGGATTGTCTAATTCTATTCTTGCCAACTCTTCTTCCGAACATTCTGTGATTAAACTTACTTCTCCCCTACTGATATAAGGTCGCAAATAATTAGCTATGCTCACATCATTGCCCATGTATTTCCCCACCTCAAATAGCTCCATAAAACTATTCACGTAAAGAAAATCTCCTTGCTCTGTTAACTCTTTACAAACCTTTGGGAGATTGTCCTGCCACCCCGTTTCTTCTGTGAGTTCTTTAATTAAAAGCGAGGCCGTTGTTTCCCAAAAATTTCCTTTAATTTTCCGTTTTTTCTTTTGCCTAATAGTCTCCCATACCAGCGCCGTTTTTCCCACTCCCGATGCACCTACTAAAAGAACATTCCGATTAAATTCTCCTTTTAATGCTTTTTCTATTTGCTCTAATTCTTTTGTTCTACCATAAACGACTTGCTTGTCAATCTTTATTAATTTAGCCACTTTGGGTAGCCATTTTTCGTTGGCATTTTCTTCTTCTTTTTCCAACTCTTTAATATTCGGAAATCGAAGTAGCATGGTATCCTGCTTCAATTCAATCTCCTCCAACCAAATAGTTGATAAAATTTCTCGTACCCACTTCAACCGCTTATTTCTAGTAAAATTTAACCGAACTGCTTCCACTAATTGATCTTGCAAATGAGGTAGACTATCCCCAAATGCTTCTGTATTAATAGCAGGTACGATGCCCCAAAAACCATTTAAGCGATGGGTATAAAAAAAGTCAAACTCTAAGTCAAAATCAGGATAACTAATTCCGTCTTTTGATTTTTTAAAAGAAATACTAATTTGGTCTTTGATATATTCTGTACCCGCATATTCATCCAGCAGTTTATGAAACGCTCCTTTATTAAGTACTTTTTCTTGTAATTGCTCCGCATATCTACCTGCTAAAAGATATAGGGGCTCATTCAAACGGATAGCTTGTGCATCTATTAGAGGTATTTTCAGGAAGTTGTCTTCTGAAAGATGTAACTTGAAGGCGAAAAATGGTAGTGTTATTGAATGTGCCAATTCGGTTAATTGTGTTGTTATATTAAACTAACAAACGTGAAAATAGTAAAAATCATAGGTATCTTATTGCTTGTCGGCTACTTATTGCTTTGTTTAGGATTGTATGTAGGGCAAGATCAAGTGCTGTTCAAGCCAAAAAAACTATCTGAAGATCATCAATTCCGTGCTGGGCAAGAAATAGAAATACCCGTAGCAGAAGGAATTAGTCTAAATTGTTTGTTGGTTAAAGAGCCTAATTCTAAGGGCGTTATTTTGTATTTGCATGGTAATAAAGGAAGTATTCGCCGTTGTTTGCGCCAAGCACAAACCATGTCTGGTAATCAATATGATCTTTTTATTGTGGATTATCGAGGCTATGGTAAAAGTGATGGAAAAATTATTTCAGAAGCACAGCTTTTTAAAGATGTTCAAGTTGTCTATGATTATTTAAAACAAAGCTATAAAGAAGATCAAATTCAAATAGTAGGCTATTCTTTAGGTAGTGGCATGGCATCGTGGTTAGCTGCCCATAATTCGCCTAAACGGCTTCTACTTGTGGCTCCATACGTGAGTTTTACTGACTTAAAAAACCACTATATCCCCTTTGTACCGAACTTTTTAGTAAAATTTCCTTTAAACAATATGGCACACTTGGCAGCAGTTAAATGTCCTGTGACCTTGTTTCATGGTACGAATGACGAGGTAATTCCTTTTGTATCTTCAAAAAAACTAGCCCAAGTCAATCCGACTAATATTCAGTTAGTTACCTTAGAAGGAGAGAGTCACCGAGGTGCTATATTTAATAATGTATTTCGGTCTACTGTGCGGAGAATGCTGAAATAAGATCGCTCCGATGTCAGGCCAGCCCGACTGCCGTTCGGGTGGGCGGGAGTCAGATCGTTCGGGTTAGCTACGCTAATCGAACTGTCAGATGTCAGACTCATGACGTTGACTGTGTGGCGTGGTCAACATCATAAACCCGCCCGCCTGATGGCAGTCGGGCGGGTCTGACTTCTGACAGTTCTCCGGAGGAAACGATCTGACCTCTGACTTCTGTTTTCAATGTATTAATCTCAAAAAAATTATGGAAAAAGATGTAAGAATAGCTGTCCTAATAGATGGTGATAATATCCCCTCTGCTTATGTAACAGAGATGATGGAAGAGATTGCGAAGTATGGGAATCCTACCGTCAAAAGAATTTATGGTGATTGGACCAATCCCAAACTCAATAAGTGGAAGAAATTATTATTGGAAAATGCCATTACGCCGATCCAGCAATATGGTTATACAGTTGGTAAAAATGCAACCGATTCTGCTATGATTATTGATGCAATGGATATTTTATATTCGGGCAAGGTCAATGGCTTTTGTATTGTATCTAGTGATAGTGATTTTACTAGATTGGCGACTAGATTGCGGGAGGCAGGCATGGCGGTCTATGGCATGGGCGAAAAGAAAACGCCTAATCCATTTATTGTTGCTTGTGACAAGTTTATTTATATTGAAATCTTAAAGCAGGAAGAGGAATTGCAGGAGGCAGCAGCAGAGACCAATACTAGTAGTAGTCGTTCTAAATCAAAGACGAAGACTACTAGAAAAACTAAGAAAAATAATTATGAAAAGATCACTCCAAAAGTAGTTCGACTCATCTCTACTACGATCTCTGATTGTGCGGATGAAGATGGCTGGGCGTTCTTGGGAGATGTGGGTGGCTTGATACAAAAGAAGCAGCCTAATTTTGATTCTCGGAATTATGGCTTTTTGAAGTTGACTCCTTTGATTAATTCTATTGGTAAGTTTGAGATAGAGCGGCGGGAGAATCAACGGGGGCGGTTTAAGTTGATTTATGTGCGGCGGAAAGAGTAATTAATTTTTTTTGATTAGGCTGATCTAGATGTTGACGGGACATGCCTTGATTATCTGATTTTTTATAATGAGGATGATTTAAATATTTTACTCAAATAGATTCCTATTAGAGTTGCGCTTAGATCAGCGTAATCAGAAAAATCAAAAAAATCAAAGTCATTCCGTATTTTTGCATGTTATTAGGACAACTTTAATATAGTGTTACTGTTCTATCCTTTTATTAGATCAGTAAACCTCAAAGAACTATATATTACAACTATTAACAAAAGCATTATTAATTTTCAACGTAGACAATGAGTAGCAACGTATTTCATCCGCTTCAAGTAAGTAATATTCAACAAGAAACAGCAGATACGGTATCTGTTTCCTTTAGCGTACCATCTGATTCTGCCGATACCTTTAAATATACACAAGGGCAATACTTGACCTTGAAATTCGATATAAACGGAAAAGAAGAAAGAAGGGCTTATTCGATGAGTAGTAGTCCGTTAGAGAAAGATTTGACGGTATCCGTTAAGCGAGTGCCGAAGGGCTTAGTCTCTAATCACATTAATGACCATGTGAAAGCAGGAGATACGGTAGAGGTCATGCCTCCCGATGGTCGTTTTTATATTCCTTTAAAAGAAGAAAATAGAAAGACTTATTACCTATTTGCGGCAGGTAGTGGTATTACGCCTATCTTTTCTATTTTAAAAACTACGTTAGAACAAGAACCACAAAGTACCGTCTTTTTATTCTATGGAAATAGCAACGAAGAGACCATCATTTTCAAAGATGCTTTGTCTCAATTAGAAAAAAAATATACGGGTCAATTAATTGTGGAGCATGTACTGAGTCAACCCAAGAAAGAAAAGCAAGGGGGCTTAGGTGGTTTTTTCAAAAAAGCAAAACCAACTTGGACGGGTAAGATTGGGCGGGTAGATGCTGCGATGGTTAATAAATTATTAGGAGAGCATACTGCACGAACGAAAGAAGTCGAGTATATGATTTGTGGCCCAACTGGTTTTATCACCACAGTAGAAAATGCTTTAAAAGCAAAAGATATTGATGCTAAAAATATCCATATAGAATACTTTGGCACCCCTCCTTCGGAAGGGGAAGTTGCTGCTGCTGGTGCAGGTGCGGGAACGGTCAAAGCTATCTTAGAAGGTAAAGAAATAACCGTCAACGTTCCAGCGGATAAAACGATATTGGATGTTTTGTTAGATAATAATTTTGATCCTCCTTACTCTTGTACTTCTGGGGCTTGCTCTACTTGCATGGCTAAGGTTACAAAAGGAGAGGTGGCTATGGATGCCTGTTTTGCATTGGATGATGATGAGGTAGCAGATGGATTTATCTTGACTTGTCAGGCACATCCTACTAGCTCGGATGTTGAAATTTCTTTTGATGTCTAAATTAGACCGCTACGCTGAGAGAGTAGAGACCGCTGCGCTGAGAGAATAGAGACCGCTGCGCTGAGAGAATAGAGACCGCTGCGCTGAGAGAACAGAGACCGCTGCGCTGTCAGATCGCCTGCGGCTGTCAGACGTGTAACGTTGACCAAATTTAATGTTGACATCACGTTCCAACCAGCACCAACGGTGCGACATCCTGTAGCCCAGGGCAAAGCCCTGGGGAAAAATCAACGTCGGGACATCGGGGAAAACCAACGTCCAATAAAGAACAAATACTATGAATCCAGAAATCTACATA
>CAKZUM010000299.1 GCA_937921525.1 uncultured Saprospiraceae bacterium | reverse complement strand
GTAGCTTTCATCGGTTCAATTGTTGGCTTTTCGGCGGGCATATCTCTTCCAATAAATAGACTTTGAAATTCCTTCCAATTAACCTTAGGAGAATAAATATTTACTTGAGTGTTCAATGATTTATGGGTATCTCCAATCACTAATTCACTCAAATTTTCTATTTCTCCTGAAAACTGTAAATCCTTTTCTAGTAAGTCAGATTGTAATACAAAATCAAACGTAGCATTATTCTCTCTCACTTTTAAGTCGATACTAGCTAATGGAAAAGTGATTCCGATAGGTTGGTAAAAAACTTCTCCTTTCAATAAGGAGAAATTAATTGCGCCCTGTTCCAACACCTCTTTTATATCATTTAATGAACCATCATGGTCAATAGCTACTGCAAAAAATCCTTCCTTAAAAATGAATTTATCTGTATTAAAAAAATCATTGAACACCACTGGATTCCCTTCAAGTACTATATTCGTCTTTGTACTTTTTTGATCTATAGGACTATAAGCTACAATTACAGAACCTACTTTATTTTCTTTATTTTTAATAACAATACTCCCCGTTGAGGTATTTGGTATTAATCCTTTTTCATCGTCAATGATTCCCGCATGTTTGATATGAACGGATACATCCTCCGCAGGATGATCCATTTCTTTTAACATGGGAATATTGAAATAATTAACAACAGGTAGCAACTTGCTTAAGTTAATTTTTGTAGCTTCTAAAGTAAAATTAAAAGGAGTTGTAGAAGACTCCCTAATGTCTAAAGTTCCATTAAAAAGTACGTGACCTATATCATAATCAAACTCTGTATCTTCTAAGACTATACTGTTTGCATTTTCAAAATGAAGACCTGTTTTAAAGTTTTTTAATTGAAACTTATCTAAATATTCTAAAGTATCAATCTCAACGGTAAGTCTTGGATGAAAGTTTTCATAAAAACCTTTGAGCGTCTCTTTCATAGATCGTTTCTTCTCAGAATCAGACTTTGGAATTTGCCTTTTTAAATAGCCATTTTCCCCAAACAGATTTAAAAAATTCTGCCACGTTAATTTTTTAGAAACAATATGTACTTCACTACTGACTTGCTTTAGGTAGGCGTCTAATAGTAGGGCAGGTAGATTAGTTAAGTTTCCATCAATATTTATTTTCGGACCATCAGCAACCGCATTATTAACAATCGTAAAAAAAGCATCTCCCACTTTTTTCGACAATTCCATTTTTTCAAAATAAAAGGCAGAATTAGCAGGTTGGTAAAAAACGGAAAAGTCCGATAAGCGCATTTGGGCATTGCTGTGAATGAGGAGTTCCTCTACATTTCTCAGCGAACCATTCAAATTAGCTTCTAATTCAAATATTCCTTTCTCAAAGAAAAATTGGTCATTCTCTAGCCAATCACTGATACCGCTCACTGGGCCATTAACTGTTAGCTTAGAAGTAATTTTTGCTCCTGCTTCTTTTGTTGCCGTTATAACTAGGTTTTTAGAACTTGCATGGAAACGATCATACTCCGTAGTCAAGTCATTAATCATTAATCTAATATTTCCTCGCTCCTCTTTTAGTTCTTGCGTATCTTCATATAAACTATTAATAAATTTTCCTGACAAGGAAGTTTGCCGCAATGGAATATCAAAAATTACTAAATCATTTTTACGCATTTTAAAATCGACTTTAATCAAGGGCATCGAGTTCGGTTTGAAATCTGTTTTGATTAAAGTCCTTGTTGGAAAGGGATGCGCTATTTGGTAAGGAACAAGTTCTTCTTGAATCTTCTTTGGCAGTAATGGAATTACTCGATCAAATCTTGTTTGTTGATTCTCTAGGTGTAATTTCGCTACCTTCCCATTCGTTGGAATAGTTCCGTTAAATTCAAAAACTTCTTCATTGATCGTCAAGTCGAAGGGATCAATATTTAGTAGTTCCTCTTTCCAATTTAAAGTTGTAGCACCATGTAATTGACTATTCTCGATGAAAGAGCCATTTTCTTTTTTGAAGGAAAGTTCTTGTACCTTTAAGGCAAAATCAAGATTGGCATTAACTTGGTTTCCATCTAAGTTTAGCGTTGTATTCAAATGATCGACCTGTCCATGTATGCTAGTCCCTTTCGTATCATCTGTTATATGAATAGCCAAATCGGACAACTTAACATTCAATCCATCGAGTGCTAAGTCTAATTCTTTTTGTTTCGAGGATTCACTCCTTTGAATTGGAAGGATTGCTTTTAAAATATTATAGCTATTTTTATCTGTATGTATTTGGAAAGTACCTTTCTCTAAATGAACGGAGTGGATCGTTATTTTTTTCTTGAAGAGTTCCGATAAGGAAAAATTAGCCGATAGCGTTTCTATTTCCAACAAGTGTTTTTGATGTTGTTGAAACAAAGAATCTTTTACTTTTAGATGATGGATCGTGATGGATGCAGAAGGAAAATTTTTATAAAGACTAATATCTGTTTTCTCAAATGCAACAGTTGCTTTATTTAAAAACGGTAGGTCTTCTAGTATTTTTGTCTTATTGGATTGAAGATAGTTATTGGTTAAAAATAAGCCTATCGCCATAGTAATCGCAATTAGGATCAATAGAATTACCAGCCATTTAATAGCTCTGCCTATTGCAGCGTATCTGCGTGTAGGTGGTAATGGATTGTCCTGTTTCCTCATACTAGTGTTTATGTCTTGTCGTTGTTTAAAAATTAAACAACTGCGAGACTAATAGCTATGCTGTGTGAACTATGTACTTACGTAGTAAAGTTGTCAATTATTAGTAACATTGGTCAAAAATACTAGAATAATTCGACAAGTTTATCCAGATGGTTGTCAGTTGTTTTTTAAAAAATTCAACTTCAATCTCAACTTCAACCTCAAAACGAGATGTTGACAGCCTGTTTTAAGGTCAACGTCATAATTTGAAGTTGAGTTTGAAGTTTGAAGTTAAAAGTGTCGACTATTTTTAGTCTTTGGATAAACTTGTTAAAAATTCTTACTTCTTTATAAAAAATAGGCTTTAAATACTAAGGAATGATGAAATAATAAATTTACATTTTTCTACTTGTTCTTTTTCCTTTCTACATCGTTGAAAAGCCTCGTGATAGCTAGGCTATCCCTACGTTTTTCGCCTTGTAGAAAGAAAAAATAACGGCGCATAAAAACGCAATTTATTAAT
>CAKZUM010000298.1 GCA_937921525.1 uncultured Saprospiraceae bacterium | reverse complement strand
TCTGGATCAATATCCTCAACCAAACGATCAATACTATACTGTGCTTCTTTTGTCAATAGAAATTGATCAAAATAAAAATAAATATCAGAGGTCGAATATAATTGTCGATCTGGTGTTTCGTTATGAGCAATTTCTGTAGACACTTGTATCGGAACTTTAGGTTGATCGATTTTTACTTTCTTGGTTGTCTGCCCCAGAGTAGCTGCTTGGTTCATGGGTTGCAATAAAATCTCTACCTCTACATACCCTTCTTCACTCCAATTTAATAAGCCCAATCTTTTCCGATACGGATAATATCCTTTTTGATCAACAGAGACAGGTAATTTATTCAAGGTAGGGAAACAAACAAAAAAACGCCCTTCTTCATCTGTCAAATAATTTCCTTTTCCAGTTATGTCCACCTTTGTCTGGATGGCAGCTCCTGTTTCTGCATTTTTTACTGTTCCTTTTACATAGGCCACCTCCTCAAAGTCTTTCTTTATTGGAAGCTGAAATTTATAAATATCCAATCCACCAAATCCGCCTTCTCTATTGGAAGCGATATAACCATTATTCCCTCTGGCATTCACAAAAAAGCTTAATTCTCTTCGAGAAGAATTGATTGGCGCACCAAGGTTTTTGGGCGTTCCCCAACGATCGGCTTCGTTCTTACGAGTAACAAAAATATCCTGATCGCCTAATCCTGGATGCCCATTAGATGCAAAATAAAGCGTCACGCCGTCATCCGCAATAAAAGGGGCCTCCTCATCTTTTGCCGTATTTACTCTTCGACCTAAATTCGTAGCCTCCCCCCAAGTACCATCTAGTTCCTTATAGCTTACCCAAATATCTGTTCCACCAAATCCACCTGGTCGATCACTAACGAAATATAAGGCTTGCCCATCGCAGTTGATAGAAGGCTGAGAATCCCATCGATCAGAATTGACTTTTCCTTCTAATTGCTTCGTGTCCAGTATTTTACCATTATCTACGGACGCTTGAAATATATCGCATAAGCCTAAGACATCTTCCCTATTACATGCTGGAAAATACATTTTGCGTTCATCCCTCGTAGCTTTTCCCATTCCTTCATTTACCTCGGAATTAATTTCTTTTCCTAAGGATTTTCCTTTAGCCCATCCGCCATTACTGTACGTGCTATGTAATAAATTTTCATCTACTTTTCTACGTTCTCCCATACGAGTATAAAGCATCCAACTTTCATCATTCGATAAGTAAGGAAAACAATCATCTGCTTCTGAATTGATAGCTGGACCTAAATTTTCTAATACAATGGTATCAAAAACAGCCATTGACAAACCAAATTTGCAGTCTTCCAGACTCTTAGGTAATTGTTTATTAAAGTAGGCTTCGGTAGCTAATTCTAATACGCCATCCGTAAATGATTCTGGTGGTAAATTTAGGTAGGATTCATAGGCTTTAAACCGCTCATAAGCAGTGTTATAATCACTACTTTTCAAATGCATCTCTCCACTCTGATAGTAAAGCGTTCTAGATATAGTTGGATCTAATTCGATACATTGGTCATACATCTCGGCAGCCAACTGATATTCTTTCTGAACTTCATATACAATACCTAAGCGTCTATAGGTCGCCGCAAAATCAGGTTTTAACGCAATTGCTTTTTTGAAGGCTTTCTCCGCTTTACTGAAATCCTCCTTATTAAAAGCTTCTTCTCCTTCCTTATAAATTTTTAAGAAACTTTCATTCGTAGATATGTCATACGCATCCTGCGCATGAATAAAAAATGGTAGGAATAAGAGTACTAGGCAGTAACTAAATATTTGAATGTTCATGAGAATAATCTAGCGGATGCTATTAATAACGTATAACGGAACCAAGCATTAATAGATGGTCAGTTAAAAAAGAAGTAACTGCTACTATAGCCCAAACCTTATCGTCGGATGGCTAACGCCGTCCGATGATAAGGTTCTCAGCGCCATCGGACGGCGGTAGCCATCCGACGGCAGCTTTAGGAATAACGATTACTAAACTTTCAAGTTTAGTAATCGTACCCATTTCGACGCAAACCTTGCTTCACCGTTACTTACTTTAATAAGTTTTCCATCTCTTTTATTAAATTATTAACGCTATAACCACCAGTTCGTTTCCAAACAATAGTACCATCTGTATCTAAAAGTAGCGTAAAGGGTAGGTATTCGATTTTATAATCAATAGCAACTGGCGATTTTAAACCCATCGCCTCGCCAGAAATTAAATGATCTCCAGTGAAACGTTTTTTGCTAATAAAATTTTTCCATAGGGCGGAACTATTATCCATAGATACATAGACAAACTTTACGTTTTGATCTTTGAACCGCTTTTTTAAATCCTCATGTACGGGTATTAAGTCCAAGCATGGACCACACCAGGTCGCCCAAAAATCAAGCAATACAACTTTGCCTTTATAATCCGCCAAATTGACCCGTTTGCCTGTCTGATCCAATAATTGAAAACCAGGTGCTTTCATTCCTTCTCTTATCCCTTTTACATCTAAATATGCTTCTTTAATATATTCCACATAAATCGGGTTCGCTGCTGTTTTTGAAAAAGCATCTATTTGATGACTTAACCCCGTTCTATCTTTTGTCTTTGTTTTTAACGCTAATAAAAATGCTTGGAAAAACGCTTTCGTATCACCTGTTAGATACTCTTCTGCCAAAGTATATCTGTCTTTATCTCTATTAATTGGCTTTCTATGTTGGTAAGCAATGAATTCTTGAATATAATTGAAGAAATATTTATTGGCCAATGCTGCGTCATTATTGACCGAAATTTCAGACATAAAATCAAAATATACTGGATTCACTTCCATTGGATAAGGCCTACCATTTAAGAAAGGATGCTCATACAAGTAGTTCATCAAATTAAAAGCATACCAATAATTAATACCTGCTTCTGCATAAGCTATGAAGTCAGCATTAAGCTGATTTTCCCTTGTATATTGATAAAAGAAATCTAATTTTTCTTGCCGAACAGAATTCAACCAATCCTTAAATACTTGAGGGTTGGCATCTTGCTTATTCCTTTCTAAGCCCTCGTTAATATGATCAAACTTGGCAGTTGCCTGTAATAGATAGGTATTTTCTGCACTCCACTGACCAGAAAAAGAAGTCTTCGTGTATAGATTAGCCCCTTGAATATTGATCTCTAAATCATCCCCTGGATGACAATAAAGCTCTATCACTTGTCTACCACTTCTCAATTCCCAAGTAGTTGGCATTGTTAGAGGAGTAGCTACCGTGAGAAAGGAGTTTTCAGTATTCGCACTAATGATATGTTTCTGTTCTTTCTTTAAAAGCGGATTCTCATTTATGACAAGTTCTGGTTTTTTCCCAGAAGGAATATTTGTATTAAATCGAAATGAAGTATTCTGAAAATAGGAGCTTAAATCAGGTTCACTAATTGGTATTTCTGTGCGTAAATCTGGAGTTTTAGAGGTGGAACTAGTAGATGCCGTTACTGGTGTCTTAGGTGCTAGTGTCTTAGATATTGAATTTACTTTTTCAGCAACAGGTTTTGTCTTCGGTTTGATTTTAGGTTTTTCATTCTTTTGTGTTTCATCCGCAACACTCAAAAGCGCAGACAGGTTTTTGGTAAAATTCGCAATCTTTTCATCTGTAACAGATTTGTCTGCTGAAGTACCTCTTAAAGAACTCAGTGGAATTGGTTGTCCGTATCCCCTAGCGGCATAGGCCTCTTTAATTAATTGCACATACTGTATGTAAGGAGAAACTTTTATATAATTATCTAATTTAGATTTTGGTACACGCTTCCCTCTGTTAATATCATTGTATATATCCTTAGAAATGGCGTAGTGTAATACTTTCCCTCTGAATTCACTATACTTTACAGCTTGAATAAAATCTCCATAATCTTCTGGTAGGTCTACCTCCACATACTCTGATAATACATCTTCAAATACTTTAATACCTCTTTGATAGACCCATCCAATTTGTCCATCAGGCATTTGGATTTTAACAAATTTATCTTGATATCGCCTTCCTTTATATACATGAGAAAAACGATCATTGGTGATGTCTCGTAAATATAAGACTCGGTCTTTTCTGTACAACTTTCCAATAATTGCATTTTGATCATGTGCTGCGGCACGAACATCTATATTATCTGCTAAAACCTCAGCAAAAGTTTCCACTCTGCTGAATTCTAAAACCTTCTTTTTGGTAGGTCTTCCTTCTATCTTCAATAAACCTCTTGAAATACGATCTTGACGCCATTCTACATAGCGGTCTAAATAATTTAGGTAATTTAAATTAACTAAAGCTTTTTCATCATTCAATGTTAACTCCTCCATGAAATTATAATATTCATTAGGAAGGGTAAGCGCGATAGGTAATAAATGAGAGGTAGGATGATTATCTTTATACGACATCAATTGATGTCCCCACCAATAATTAATGTCCGCATCCACGTATTCTGCAAAAGTAGTTGAGAAGAAAGTATCTCGTTGGGCTAGGTAATTATCTCGATGGGCAATTTTTCTATTTTTGTAAGACTGCATAAAAATTTCAAAGTCTTCTGCCGTCTTCTGTTGCATGCCCTCTTTGACTAACTGCGCATCTTCTCTATCAAATTTTACAAAGGTTTCTTTTAAAAAATTATTACGCAATGCACCTATCTGCGAATACTCAAGAGAATCAATAAAATGAGTATGTTTAGAGCTTATAAATAGCTGATCTCCTCGCTCTAAAAATATTGGTACAGTTTGATTATTATAAGTAACAAATCCAGGGGTAGCATCATGTACAGGAAGTGTAATGGAAAAGGTTTGATCTTTTTCTATAACAGTACTATACTCCAACTCTTCGAAAGAGATATAGTCTTTATAGAATTTAAAAGTGATGGAAGAAAATGGAGCAGCTGCTTCTATCTTTCCTTCTATAAGCACTTCTGGTATTTGCGCTATGATGATACTTCCTTGCAACATGGTGCAAAAAAGTAATGCTATTAGTGTAATTAAACGATTCAAGTAGGTACAATTTTACTTTTCTCAAAAAAACTGGCTGAAATTAATACAGTTTCGGTTCTCAGGCTAGTGTCTTAGGTTTTTAAATCCCCCCCATAAACTGCTGATTCTCATATTAATCCATAACAAATGTAAGGTTAAACTATAAAAATATGAGAAGAAACAGAAAGGAAAATGAAACATTAACACAGCCTCTTTTCTAGTAATATTTCATTTGGGAGAGAGGGCAAAAGTAAGAATAAATAAACCTTGATTCAACAAATCAGAGAACACCTACTTTTTAAATGAAAAATGAAAAAACAATCCACTATAAATCAATTTTTTACAATATATTTTTATACTAATATAAAATAAATGTAATTCATAAAAGGGCAATAAATTTGATATAAATGAAATGAAGATAGGCAGAAATATAGCTAAAAAAATAAAATAAATTTTATTTAAGAATTAATAAAATGATCAAAATAACGCCGAATTTCCTATTTTTTCAACACAATGTCCTCCTTTTAAACAACTTCATAAATTATTGCTTTACATTAATATTGGACATTAAATTACCTAGGAAAGATAAGACAACCATTGATCGTCCGGTGCTAGAATGCTTACTTTTCGTTGATCCGCTGCTTCTACTCGACCTATTATTTTTGTATCAATATTGTATTTCTTGCCTATTGCCACTACTTTTTCTGCATATGCTGGTTTCAAGTATACTTCTAGGCGATGCCCCATATTAAATACTTGATACATTTCCTGCCAATCTGTTCCAGATTCTTCTTTAATGATTTGAAATAAAGGAGGAATCGGCAAGAGATTGTCTTTTATAATATGGACATCATTATCTACAAATTTCAAGACCTTTGACTGTGCCCCTCCTGTACAATGAATCATACCAGACAAGCCTGCCCTACATTCTTCAAAAATGGATTTGATAACGGGTAGATAGGTCCGAGTTGGTGATAAAATCAATTTCCCTATATCCGTTTCTACCCCATCAATAACCACCTTATCTGTCAATTTTTTTGATCCTAAGTACACCACTTCATCAGGTGTATTCGCCGCATCATAACTATCCGGATATTTAGTTGCATACATTTTATCTAACACATCATGTCTAGCAGAAGTTAAGCCATTACTCCCCATCCCTCCATTATAAGCATCTTCATAGCTTGCTTGCCCATAGGAAGCAAAGCCAACAATTAGATCTCCTGCTTGAATATTATTCACCAAAAGTTCTTCCTTTTTCATCCGTGCAAATGCGGTATAGCCCACATCTATCGTACGTACAATATCCCCTACATCGGCTGTTTCTCCACCCGCTAGATGAATATTGACTCCTTGTTCTTTTAGCTGTTCTGTTAAGGTCACTGCACTTTGTATTAATGTAGCAATGACGTCTCCCGATATTAGATTTTTATTACGGCCAATTGTAGAAGATAATATAATATCATCTACACAACCAACGCAAGCCATATCATCTATATTCATCACTAGCGCATCTTGCGCTATGCCTTTCCAAACTGATAAATCTCCTGTTTCTTTCCAGTATAGGTAGGCCAAACTAGTTTTAGTACCAGAGGTATCTGCGTGCATTAGGTTTACATAGTCTGCATCCTTGCCTGCAATGTCTGGTAAAATTTTACAGAAAGCCTTTGGATATAAGCCTTTGTCTAAGTCTTTAATGGCTGCATGTACTTCGTCTTTTGTTGCAGACACCCCTCTTAAATCGTATTTATATTTTGCCATGTTTTAATGGAATGATTTATTTTTTATTGGACTTTTACTGATTCGTTCCTGTTGGAATTGGGATGGCTTGGCGCTGTAAATCATACATCTTATATCAGAAATCATATATCGTCAATCTGTTAATCAAACTGATTTATGATGTATGATATAAGATTTATGATGTATGATTTTACCCACACAGCCCGAATACTCATATAAAGTTAGTAGGCATCTGCCTATTAAAAATCGTTTTACGCAAACTGTTGAGCAACAACTAAATCTTTGCCTTTAGCACTATAATCATAAAAACCTTCTCCAGATTTTCTACCCAATTTACCAGCAGTCACCATATTAACTAATAACGGACAAGCAGCATATTTAGGATTGCCAAAGCCTTTATGTAGCACCTCTAAAATAGCTAGGCAAACATCTAAACCCACAAAATCCGCTAATTGCAAAGGTCCCATTGGATGCCCCATGCCTAGCTTCATCACCGTATCAATTTCTTGTACCCCTGATACGCCCTCATATAAGGTATAGAAAGCTTCATTCAACATAGGCATTAATATCCGATTAGCCGCAAAGCCAGGATAATCTTTTACCTCTACAGGTACTTTGCCTAAGCCTTTTGACATGTCCATGATCTCTGCCGTCACTTGTGGATCAGTAGCGTAGCCATTGATTACTTCTACTAACTTCATCACAGGTACAGGATTGAAAAAGTGCATTCCAATCACCTTATCAGGTCGCTGCGTAGCCGCTGCAATTTTTGTAATAGAAATTGAAGAAGTATTCGTTGCTAAAATAGCATTTGGTGCTGCTAATTCATCTAAATTCTTAAAGATTTTTAGTTTTAGATCTATATTTTCAGTAGCTGCCTCTATAATTAAATCTCTTCCTGCTACCCCTTGCTTCATGTCTGTATAGGTCGTGATACCTGCTAGCGTCGTTAATTTGTCACCTTCTGTAATTCTTTCTTTCCGCACCATTCTATCCAGATTCTTTTCTATGGTTGCCATTGCTTTTTCTAAGGCACTTTCTGCAATATCAATTAAAGCAACCTTATATCCTTTCATCGCAAATACATGTGCAATCCCGTTACCCATTGTACCTGCACCAATTACTGCTATTTCTTTCATATTTAATATTTTTTAGAAGTCAGATCGCTTCGCTGTCAGAAGTCAGATCGCTTCGCTGTCAGATTCCAAATAAGAGGCAGCATGAAGAGAGCTCAGAAATCAGAAGTATGATGTTGCCCACGCCATATATCTGACTTCTACTTCTGCCAAATCGAGTGCAAAGATGCCGATTTTAAAGGAATCGTAGCAGTATTCTAAAAAAAAATCCTTCCATTAATAGGGGTAATTGGAAAGATGCATCATCTTATCCATAAGAAATCATCCAATACGTATTTTTTAAAAGTCAGATTCCTCCTACAATCATGGAGCACCATCTGACTTTTATTAAGTACGTTTTCACCAAAAAATACAATATATTATGAAGTATGTAAATCGTATTCTAATCGCAGCTGTACTACTTACCACTATGCAATCTTGTTACTTCGATTTTGATGGCGGATTCGGAGAAGATGATCGAAACTTCTCTAGATGTGAAGAAGGTTTTGGTGGTACTACTACCGAAGAAATTGTTCTTGCTGATTTTACAGGTATTAAATTACGCACCGATGCACAGGTCTACATTACACAGGGAGACGAACAAGAGGTAGTCGTTAAAGGCCAAGAAAATATTATTGAAGAGTTAGAAACTTCTGTTAGAAATGATGTTTGGGAAATTGAATTTGATGACTGTGTAGACGATAGCGATGTGTTGAGAATATATATCACGCTGCCAACTATTAATTATATTGCTAATAGTGGTTCTGGTAAAATCAGATCAGAGGATATTCTTAGAATCGATATTTTAGATATTGAGAATAATGGCTCTGGTGATATTATCCTATCGGTAGAAGCGGATCAAGTGAATGGCCGAAATTCTGGCTCAGGAAAAGTGGAATTAGAAGGGGTCACGACTACGCTTGACTTTGAAATAGATGGCAGCGGCGATGTCCAAGCATTTGGTTTATTGGCTAGAGATGCGCAAATAGATGTGGATGGTAGCGGAGATTTTCAAGTAGCTGTTTCTGACTTCTTAGGGATAGATATTAAAGGTAGTGGAGATGTGTATTATAAAGGAAATCCTGATATGCAGGTGTCTACTAATGGTTCTGGGAAGGTGTTTAATGCTAATTAAGTCTTAGAATAGAGAGCAGAGATGAGAGAATAGAGACTTGATGCGGTTGCAAACGATGAAATTTCGTTCTTCAACGAAATCAGTCTCTGCTCTCTGCTCTCGCTTCTCTATTCTCAAAAAAACAACATCACCCAACTGTCAACAATCTATATTTAATTTGTAAAACCTCCTTGGCCTCTTATCGAAAGATGAGAGGCTTTTTTGTAGCCCAGAATTCATTCTGGACGACTATCAAGCGAAGCGTAGATAGCCTATTTATTATCTGCGCTGCGCTCGATAGTCTCTCAGAATGAATTCTGTGTTACTCTTCTAAAAGGAGACAACCTCTAGTCTTTTCTAGCGTATCTAATAAAAAATATTTATATTTTGGGTCCGTTTACAGAAGTACAGAAAAACCACCAACCACGGAGTGGTTGAACAAAAATAACCTCGGATGAAATCCGAGGAAAAAACAGTCCATAACTAACAATGAAAATAGCGACTAAACATATCAACTACCAGCAATGTCCCTTATGTGATTCTACCGATATTCAATTATCTTTAGCTACGGAGGATTATTCTATATCCAAGGAGGCATTTAATATCTATGATTGTCAAGCTTGTAGTTTTCGCTTCACTCAAGCTATTCCTACGCCAGAGACCATTGCGCCTTATTACCAAAGTGATGTGTATATCTCCCATAGTGATACGAAAGAAGGCGTAGTCAATAAGCTCTACCATACCGCCAGAGATTTGATGTTGAATAAGAAACGAAAGTTGATTCAATCCTTGACAAATGGGAAACGATTATTGGATATAGGTAGTGGAACAGGTTACTTTCTGGATCATATGAACCAGAATGGCTACAGCGTAACAGGCGTAGAAATTGATCCAGATGCGAGAAAAGCGACTAAAGATAAATTTGGTATTCAAGTAGAAGCACCTACTACTTTTCTAAATCAAGAATTGAAAGAAAAAGTGGATGTGGTTACGCTATGGCATGTGCTAGAACACCTACATGATTTGACGGGTTATATGGAAAGTATTGCGGCGCAATTGGCGGAAGATGGAACGGTATTAATCGCAGTTCCAAACCATGCTTCTTATGATGCAACGCATTATAAAAAACATTGGGCGGCTTATGATGTGCCACGCCATCTTTGGCATTTTACGCCAAAAACGATTGGTCAGTTAGCAGAAAAAACTGGATTTAAAGTGGTCGGTCAAAAGCGATTGCCACTTGATCCTTTTTATAATTCTTTGTTGAGTGAGCAATATAGAGGGAATCGGTTGGCTCTTATTTCTGGTGGCGTTATTGGCGCTATTTCTTTGTTGAAGAGTTATGTTGATCCGGGTAAGAGTACTTCGCCTATTTATATTTTGAAGCGTGTCTGAATCAGAATTTGCAGAATTGTAAAATTTTCAGAATTTGCTAGTGTGACTTGAGTATAATTTCTGAATCAGAATTTGCAGAATCTTAGAATTTGCAGAATTTTCTGATGTGACTTGAGTATAATTTCTGAATCTTAGAATTTTCAGAATTCTGCTAAAGCCGCTTTGCAAAATTCTGAAAATTCTATAATCCCGAAAATTCTGATCCTATCATGCAGCCGCCTTCTCCTCTTTCTCCGTAGGACTCCTAAACACTAATTTATCATCGAAGGCATCCAACATTACTTTGGAATTGGGTGCAATTTCTCGCTTAAGAATAGCTTTAGATAAAGCATTCAACACCTTCTTTTGAATGACTCGCTTAACAGGTCTTGCCCCAAATTGTGGATCAAATCCTGCATCTGCTATAAAGTCGATTGCTTGTGGGGTAGCAGATAATTGAATCTCTTGATTTGATAAAACCTGCTCTAAACCTTTTAATTGCAGTTCGACAATACTTCGGATATTGCCAGCAGTTAGTGGCTGGAACATCACGACTTCATCAATTCTATTGATAAATTCTGGACGTAGTGATTGCTTTAATACATCGAAAACCATCGCTTCTGTCTTTTCAAAAATTTCCTCCCGATTATTTTCATCTAGTCGAGCGAAGTTATCTTGGATAACATCCGCTCCCATATTGGAAGTCATGATAATGATGGAATTTTTGAAATTTGCTACACGTCCTTTGTTATCTGTTAATCGGCCATCATCTAATACTTGTAGTAAGATATTAAACACATCAGGATGTGCCTTTTCTATTTCATCGAGTAAAATTACAGAGTACGGTTTTCTACGAACAGCCTCAGTTAATTGCCCACCTTCATCATAGCCCACATACCCAGGAGGTGCGCCCACAAGGCGAGAGACCGCGTGTCGTTCTTGATATTCGGACATATCTATACGGGTCAACATATTTTCGTCATCAAACAAGAATTCTGCTAAGGCCTTAGCCAATTCTGTTTTTCCGACACCTGTTGTCCCTAAGAATAAGAAAGAACCGATTGGTCGTTTACCATCTGATAAACCCGTTCTATTTCTTCGTATAGCATCTGCAATCGCTTCAATAGCGACCTCCTGCCCTACTACTCTTTTGCCTAATTCCTCCTCTAGATGAAGTAATTTTTCTCGTTCACTCTGTAACATTTTTGTTACTGGAATACCTGTCCATTTAGCAACTATCTCTGCAATATCTTCTGCGCCTACTTCCTCTTTTACAATTCGCTTGCCTTCTGCTTGAAGGGTGGCTAATTGTTTTTGGAATTGTTCGTATTCTTCTTGTGCAGCTGGAATCTTGCCATAGGTGATTTCTGCTACCTCACTAAAGTTACCTTCTCGCTCTAATCGCTTTGCCTCCAACTTTAACTGCTCTATTTGTTCCTTTGCTTTCTGAATACCTAATACGACTCCTCGCTCACTTTCCCACTTAGCTTTAAACTGGTTGCGTTGCTCTTCCATATTGGCAATGCTTTCGTTTAACTGCTCAATCTTAGTCGTATCATTCTCTCGCTTCATTGCCTCTCGCTCAATTTCCAAGTGGCGAATCTTTCTTTCGATTTCATCCAATTCCTCTGGCATAGAATTCATTTCTAAGCGTAGTCTTGCAGCCGCTTCATCAATCAAATCAATCGCCTTATCTGGTAGGAATCGATCCGTGATGTAGCGGTTAGAGAGCTGGACAGAGGCAATAATGGCCTCATCTTTAATATTTATTTTATGGTGTGTTTCATACCGTTCCTTTAAGCCTCTGAGAATAGATACTGCATCTTCTTCTCCCGGTTCATCCACTAGAACAGTTTGAAATCGTCGTTCTAAAGCCTTGTCTTTTTCAAAATACTTTTGGTATTCCTTCAAGGTCGTCGCGCCTATAGATCGCAACTCGCCTCTTGCCAAGGCAGGCTTTAGGATATTGGCTGCATCCATCGCTCCTTCGCCGC